>NZ_JBFRFS010000007.1:0-226095 GCF_052114945.1 Glaciibacter sp. 2TAF33 | reverse complement strand
CTGGCGCACTGACTGGATGGGGCAACAGGCCGGCTGATGGCTGTCGGCGAGTTATACGATGCGAAGCGGCAACGGCCCAGCCGACGGTCGAGGGCC
Organism: Glaciibacter sp. 2TAF33; assembly: GCF_052114945.1. NCBI lineage: Bacteria > Bacillati > Actinomycetota > Actinomycetes > Micrococcales > Microbacteriaceae > Glaciibacter > Glaciibacter sp. 2TAF33. The sequence goes on along the minus strand of NZ_JBFRFS010000007.1, from coordinate 225,999 downwards.
ACCGGACCTGTCGGTGCTACCAGCCGGGCGAGGGCTGGGCATGCGCGATCAGCTGCTCGTCGAGATGCGCCAGAATGGTCGGCCAGGCCTCGGCGTGCTGCTCAGCGAGTTCAGCGGTGGGAAAGCCAGCGTGCCGCAGGAACAGCCGTGTTCCGTCGCCCTTGGGCACGAATTCGACGGTCACAAGCGTCTCTGCACCAAGGGTGCCAGACGTCACCCATGTGAGTTGCACCAACCTGTCCGGCTCCAACTGCAGGAACCTCCCGTAGTGCGGGTGGCGGGAGTTCGCGTGCTCGGTCTCGAAGAAGAAGGCGGCATTGACCTCAGCGTGCATCGATACCGAGCCCGGCGCAGCGAACCACAGCTCGAACCACTGCGTCCACGCGTCGAAAAGCTCCGAGGGCTGCGACACCATGTCACGTTCGATGGTGAGTTCATGCGGCCGGCCTGACAGGTCCGGTACCCGGCGAGGCGGAACGTGTGGCTCACTCATTGGCTGCTCCTCATCTCGACGCCAGCCTATCCCCGGGGACCAGCGGTCACGCCAGCGGAAGTCACCGACTCGCCAGACCAGCCGCTCGCCAGACCAGCCGCTCACCAGATCAACGACGCACCGGGCCAGCGACCCACCAGAACAGCGGATCAGCCGCTACGCCCGCAGACGCTCCGCCGCCGCCGCGATCCGCTCATCCGTCGCGGTCAGCGAGAAGCGCACATGCTGCGGGAAGAGGTCCCCATAAAAATGGCCAGGTCCGGCGAGGATACCGAGATCGGCCAACCGGCCGATCGACTCCCATCCGTCGACGCCCTCCGTCGCCCACAGGTACAGCCCTGCTTCGCTGTGGTCTATCCGGAATCCTGCCGCCTCCAGGGCGGGCTTCAACACGGCCCGTCGCGAGCGGTACAGCGAGCGCTGCACCGAGACGTGCTCGTCGTCTCCGAGCGCCACGACCATCGCAGCCTGGAGTGGAGCCGGCAGCATCAGCCCGGCGTGCTTCCGCACGGTGAGGAGCCGACCGAGCACGGTGCTGCAGCCAGCAGCGAACGCCGCCCGGTAACCCGCCATGTTCGACTGCTTGCTCAGCGAATAGATGGCCAGCACATTGTGCCGGTTGCCCTCGATGACCCGGGGGTCAAGGATGCTGGGAATCCGGTCTTCGGACCAGGCACCGTCCCAGCCGAGTTCGGCGTAACACTCGTCGCTGACGATCACGGCGTCCAACTCGCGTGCCCGCGCGACGGCTGCCCGCAGCTCGGCCACCCCGAGAACCCGGCCATCCGGATTGCCGGGGCTGTTCAGCCAGATCAGCTTGGTCGTCGACGGCCACTGTGCCGGATCGTCGGACGCGAGGGCTTCGGCACCTGCCATGGCCGCACCGATCGCATACGTCGGGTAGGCGGCCCGGGGGTGCACGATCGTGTCACCCTCGCCGATCCCGAGCATGAACGGCAGCAGCGCCACAAGCTCTTTCGACCCGATGGTCGGTAGCACGTGCGCCGGAGTGAGGCCGGTCACGCCGCGGCGGCGCTCGTACCATTCGACGATCGCCTGCTGCAGCGCCGGAGTACCCGCCGTCTGAGGGTAAGAGTGCGCGTCGGTCGCAGCGGCCAGCGACTGCCGGATGATCTCGGGGGTGGCATCCACCGGCGAACCGATCGACAGGTCGACGATGCCGCCGTCATGGGCGCGGGCGCGTTCGGCGTACGGGACCATCTGGTCCCACGGGTAGTCGGGCAGCGGCTTCAAGCGCGAGCCGGCAGTTAGTGCTGAACCTGGGGCGGCAACACCGAGATGACCGGGTGGTCCTTCGGGATGACGCCGATCTTGGCTGCGCCACCGGGCGAACCGATGTCGTCGAAGAACTCCACGTTCGCCTTGTAGTAGTCGGCCCATTGCTCGGGCAGGTCATCCTCGTAGTAGATGGCCTCCACAGGACAGACCGGCTCACAGGCTCCGCAGTCGACGCACTCGTCAGGGTGGATGTACAAAGAGCGTTCGCCCTCGTAGATGCAGTCGACGGGGCATTCATCGATGCAGGCGCGGTCTTTGACATCGACACAAGGAAGAGCGATGACGTAAGTCACAGTGGTCGATTTCCCTTCCCGAGGTGGAAACCCAGTCTATGCCTTCGCGTGGGTCTCAGCGCTTCGCTGGCAGCTTTGGCCACGCCACAACCAGGGCTGCCACGAGTGCCGGCACAACCGTCCACAGCGTGCCGGTCAAACCAGCCGGCACCAACACCGAACCGCCCGTGCTTCGCAGGGAGAGGACAAACACAGTACCGAGCAGGCCCAGGGCCGCCAGCAGCACCGCCATCCGATCATGCAATAGCAATCGCAATCCCACCAGGAGCGCGGCGGCTCCGATGAGCGCGAGCGCCAGACCGACAGGGATCGCAGTTGCCGCCACCGTGATCGTCGCCTGGTGCGCCACCGTGCCGAGCACTCCGTACAACGCGCCGGCGAACAGCGCGAAAACCGCCGTGACCAGTCGGCCAACCGCGGTCGCGCGTGCCTCCGGCGCCGGACCGGCCGCTGGCTCCAGCCGCAGGTAGGTTTCGGTTCCGGTGATGGCCTGCAACACCCCGTCCGGCCGCAGCACCGCACCGTCCTTGATGCTCCAGCGGCTCCGGTAGGCAGCGACTGCCCTCGTCTTCTGTCCCACCTCATCGCTCACATCAATCGCCGTGAGCCGTTTCCCCACGTCATCAGACATCCGCCGGCTGAGGAAGACCGGCACGCCCAGGCTATTCGCCGCTGCCGTCGCAGCATCAAGCAGGGGCTCTGCTGCCGTGACGACCACGAGTGCGGTCGGCTGCACGTCCGCGAGCAACTCGGTCACCGTGGCCACCACCTGGCCGCGTCGCGTGGTGCCGTCAACGGATGCCGCGGACAGCATCCGTCGATCACTCACGTCGAGCTCGGCGCACGCCGCCTCCAGCTCCGCCTCCCGCTCTGCGTCCAGCTCGGCTGAGTCGGCGTCTGACGCTGACCCTGTCCCTGTCGCCGTCACGGACCCTGACACCGTCGCGGACACCCCGGGCGCTACGCCCCCGAACACCAGGACGACGCGGGCATCCTCCGACCGCAGCCGAGCGATGGTCCCGCCGGCGAACAGTGATTCGTCTCCCGGACGGTCGCAGATGAAGACGACGCGTTCGTCGCTTCCGGACATCACCATGCTGGAGCCCTATTCGTCCTATTGCACCTGCTAAATCGCGGGCAACCGTCCCGCCGAAGGAATCCTAGCTGGACAGCGCCGTATATCCCGGGTTACAGTCGAGTTGTAAGGTTAGCCTTACCATCCCCGACCTTGACCAGGAAAGACTCGTGCTCGCAAACTATCTGATCGGCCTGCGCGAAGGTCTCGAAGCCGCACTCATCGTCACCATCCTCATCGCGTACCTCGTGAAGATCGGGCGGAAAGACGTGCTCGGGCGCATCTGGGTGGGAGTCGGGCTTGCCGTGCTCCTCGCCCTCGGCGTCGGCGCGATCCTCACATTCGGCACCTACGGCCTGTCATTCACGGCCCAGGAGGCCATCGGCGGAACACTGTCCATCGTCGCAACGGGCTTTGTCACCTGGATGGTGTTCTGGATGCTGCGCACCGCACGCGACCTCAAGGGCCACCTGCAGTCGAACATCGACCAGCACCTGGTCGGCGCGGGAGTGGGGCTGGTCCTAGTCGCTTTCCTCGCCGTCGGACGTGAGGGCATCGAAACAGCGCTCTTTATTTGGGCCGCAGTGCAGGCAAGCGGCGAGACCACATTCCCGCTTCTGGGCGCCGCCCTCGGCATCATCACAGCGGTCGGCCTCGGCTGGCTGATCTACAAAGGAATGCTACGCATCAACCTGGCGAAATTCTTCACCTGGACCGGCGGCATCCTCATCATCGTCGCGGCCGGCGTGCTCGCGTATGGCGTGCACGACCTCCAGGAAGCCGGCATCCTCCCCGGACTCCACAGCCTCGCCTTCGACGTGAGCGCCGCGATCCCACCGGACAGCTGGTACGGCACCATCCTCAAGGGCACCCTCAACTTCTCGCCGGCGACCACCTGGCTTGAACTGGCGGTCTGGATCGCCTACGTCGCGCCAACCCTGACCCTCTTCATCGTGAAGAGCCGACAGGGCAAGCGACCGGCTCCCGCGTCACCACGCGTCGCCACTCCGGCATCCGTCGGCGCCGTCTAGACACGACGACCCACCCTCAGCACTCACCATCACCCCACCAGAAGGACACCTATGCGCGCTCGTCTCCCCCTCCTCGCCGCGGCGTCGCTCAGTGGCCTGCTCGCCCTGACCGGCTGCGTAGCCAACGGCGGCAGCAGCGCCGCGACCCACAAGGCCCTCACCGTGGAGAGCACATCCAGCGCCTGTATCGTCTCGGATTCAGAGGCTCCGGCCGGAAGCGTGCGGTTCACCGTTACGAACTCCGGAGACCAGGTCACCGAGTTCTACCTGCTCGGGGATGACGGCCTGCGGATCGTCGGCGAAGTGGAGAACATCGGCCCTGGCCTCAGCCGTGACCTGGTCGTGCAGCTCGCCGAAGGCTCATACTTCACCGCCTGCAAGCCGGGCATGACCGGTGACGGCATCGGCAAGACGAAATTCACCGTCACCAAGTCCGATGCGGCCGGCGGCCTGAACGTCGACCTGGCGGCGCAGATCGCCACCGCCAACACGAACTACGCCTCCTACGTCCAGGACCAGGTGGACCAGTTGCTGGCCGGCACGCGCGACTTCGCCGCGGCATACACGGCCGCTGACGACGACGACGCACGCGCCCTCTACGCGCCCACTCGCGCGCACTGGGAGCGCGTTGAGACGATCGCCGAATCCTTCGGCGACCTCGACCCGAAACTGGACCTGCGCGAAGCCGACCTCGAAGAGGGCCAGGAGTGGACCGGCTGGCACGCCATTGAGAAGGACCTCTGGCCCGCCAACGCGGAACCGGGCTTCCAGCCGTACGCCCCGGAGCAGCGAAAGCACCTGGCCGACCTTCTCGTGTCCGACACCGAAACCCTGGACAGCAAGGTGCACGGGCTCACGTTCACGCTGGCCCAGCAGACCAACGGCGCAATCGGACTGCTCGACGAGGTTGCCAGCGGCAAGGTCACCGGCGAAGAGGAGTTCTGGTCCCACACCGACCTCTGGGACTTCCAGGCCAACATCGACGGCGCGAAGGTGCTTTACGCCGGCGTGCGCGACATTGTCAAGGAGAAGGACTCGACGCTGGCCCGCACCCTTGACCGCGAATTCGCCGCCCTCCAAAGCCTGCTCGACGCCCAGCGCGTCGGCGACGGCTTCAAGCTCTACACCGAGCTCAGCACCGGCGAGATCAAGGGTCTCTCCGACCAGGTGAACGCCCTCGCCGAACCGCTGAACCAGCTCACAGCGAAACTCGTCCTTTAGAACTGGTGACTGAGCTAGAACTGGTGACTGAGCTAGAACTGGTGACTGAGCGACGGATGCCCCGATGACCGACCCCGCAACGCCGAACGACCCACAGCGCTCCGGCGTCCCGGCCGGCACGGGAGAGACCAGTGAGCGCGGCCTCTCCCGCCGCGGGTTGCTCGGCCTGGCCGGCGCCGGCGTGGCCGGCCTCGGCCTCGGTATCGCCGGCGACCGCGCGGCTATCGCCGTGACCGGCGGCGTCGGTGCCGCGTCTGACTCGGCGCTCTACCCGTTCTACGGTGCGCACCAGGCTGGAATCGTCACCCCGGCGCAGGACCGCTTGCACTTCGCCGCGTTCGACATGGCCGCCGGTGCTACCAGGGTCGACCTGATGGAGCTACTCCGCGAGTGGAGCGCCGCGGCAGCCATGATGACCGCCGGCAAGGACATCGGCGACTTCGGCGCCGTGAGCGGCCCCTACGACGCCCCACCGGAAGACACCGGCGAAGCCCTGGGCCTCCCTGCATCCGGGCTCACCATCACGTTCGGGTTCGGCCCGACGCTGTTCGCGACAGCGGATGGCGTCGACCGGTTCGGGATCGCCGGGTCGCGTCCAGCGGCGCTCACGAAACTCCCGCATTTCCCCGGCGACATGCTCGAGGAGGGTCGGAGCGACGGCGACCTGTGCATCCAGGCCTGCGCCAACGACCCGCAGGTGGCCGTTCACGCCATCCGCAACCTCTCCCGCATCGCATTCGGCCGCGCCGCCATCCGCTGGTCGCAGCTCGGGTTCGGTCGTACGTCATCCACGAGCACGGCGCAGGCCACCCCGCGGAACCTCTTCGGTTTCAAGGACGGCACCGCGAACATCAAGGCTGAGGAACCCGGCGCCGCCGACGAGCAGGTCTGGGTGCCGAGTTCCGACGGCCCCGCCTGGCTGGCCGGCGGGTCCTACCTGGTCGCCCGGCGCATCCGCATGACCATCGAAACCTGGGACCGCAGCATCCTCAGCGAGCAGGAGACGGTGATCGGGCGCACCAAGGGCGAGGGCGCACCCCTGTCGGGTGGGACCGAGTTCAGCGAGCCCGACTTCACGGTCGCCGGCCGCGAGGACAAGCCGCTGATCGACCCGGCGTCACACGTGCGGCTCGCGCACCCGACGGAGAACAAAGGAGCCAGGCTGCTGCGCCGCGGTTACAACTTCGTGGACGGCAACGACGCCCTCGGCCGGCTCGATGCCGGGCTGTTCTTCATCAGCTTCCAGCGTTCCCCCGAACAGTTCACCACTGTGCAGCTGAATCTGGCGCGCCACGACATGATGAACGAATACATCCGTCACGTCGGCTCGGCGTTGTTCGTGGTGCCGCCCGGTGCGCGGTCCGGCGGTTACGTCGGCGAGACGCTGTTCTCCTGACCCACACTGCTCTGACGACCGCGAGTGCGGCCAAATGGTCGCCTTGGACGCCGTCATGGCGGCAATTTGACCGCACTCGCTGCTCAGAGCGGCGCGAGCGCGGCGCGACCGCAAGCTAACCGGTCGTCACCCCTGCTTCGACCGGCGTCACCGTGTAGAGCACCCCGTCGGCGCTGCCGGCGACCAGCACGCCGTAGTGATCGTTCTTCACGGCCACCACGCCGACCTCGCCGCCCGATGTCGCGGCGTCCGTGTCGACGACGAAACCGGCGTCCTCCAGCTGTTTCCTGGCATCCGCCAGCGGGTCGGCTGCTTCGGACTTGATGGTGACCACCCAGCCCTTCTCCCCGTCGGAGGAGCCGCCGGCCCCGAACAGGATCTTCCCGTCGATGACGGGGACCTCGCTCGGCCAGCCCTTCGGCAGCTTGCCGCCGAGGCTGACCTCGCCGCCGGTGGCGCCCTGCACCGCACCGTTGATGGCGCTCTCAACGGAGCCGAAGCATCCGCTCAGCAATGGAACACTCACGCAGGCGAACACGATCGCGAGCGGAACACTGACCGCTCTTCTCACCCTGTACATGGCGCAAGTTTACGCGCCGGCTGCCCCGCCGCACCCCCCACGCGAAAACGCAGTTGTTGGGTCTAAACCATAGGTAATAGACCCAACAACTGCGTTTTCGGCGAGAAGAGGGAGGGGTTAGACGGCGTCCTGCTTCTTCAGACGGCTGGTGTTGCGAGCGCGAGCGGATGCCGCCAGCTCGACCTTGCGAATTCGCACCATGGCCGGCGTCACCTCGACGCACTCGTCTTCACGGGCGAACTCGAGGCACTCCTCCAGGGTCAGCTGGCGCGACGGCGTCATCGACTCGAAGGTGTCGGAGGTGGACTGACGCATGTTGGTCAGCTTCTTCTCCTTGGTGATGTTCACGTCCATGTCGTCGGCGCGCGAGTTCTCGCCGATCACCATGCCCTCGTAGACCTCTTCGGTCGGGTTGACGAAGAACGTCATCCGCTCCTGGAGGGCGATGATGGCGAACGGGGTGACCACACCGGACCGGTCGGCGACGATCGAACCGTTGTTCCGGGTGGTGATGGTGCCGGCCCAGGCCTCGTAGCCGTGGAAGATGGCGTTGGCGATGCCGGTTCCGCGGGTGTCCGTGAGGAACTGGGTGCGGAAGCCGATCAAGCCGCGGGAGGGAACGATGAACTCCATGCGAACCCAGCCGGTGCCGTGGTTCGCCATGTTCTCCATGCGTCCCTTGCGGGCGGCCAGAAGCTGCGTGATCGCGCCGAGGTATTCTTCGGGCGAGTCGATGGTGAGGTGCTCATACGGCTCGTGGACCTTGCCGTCGACCTTCTTCACGACCACCTGCGGCTTGCCGACCGTGAGCTCGAAGCCTTCACGGCGCATCTGCTCGACCAGGATGGCGAGGGCGAGTTCGCCACGGCCCTGCACTTCCCAGGCGTCCGGGCGTCCGATGTCGACGACCTTGAGCGAGACGTTACCGACCAGTTCGCGGTCGAGGCGGTCCTTCACCATGCGGGCGGTGAGCTTGTGGCCCTTGACCTTTCCCATCAGTGGCGAGGTGTTGGTGCCGATCGTCATCGAGATGGCGGGCTGGTCGACCGTGATGGTCGGCAGCGGGCGCACGTCATCGGGGTCGGCGAGGGTCTCACCGATGGTGATGTCCTCGAAACCGGCGACGGCGACGATGTCGCCAGGGCCCGCGCTGTCGGTCGGGTAGCGGTCCAGCGCCTTGGTGATCAGCAATTCGGTCACGCGCACGTTGTGCACGGATCCGTCGTGCTTGACCCAGGCCACCGTCTGGCCCTTCCGGATCGTGCCGTTGAAGACACGGAGGAGTGCGAGGCGGCCGAGGAACGGGCTGGCGTCGAGGTTGGTGACGTGCGCCTGCAGCGGGTGCTCGTCATCATAGGTCGGGGCCGGGATGTGCTTGAGGATCGCGTCGAACAGCGGCTCGAGGTCGTCGTTGTCTGGCAGCACGCCGTTCTCCGGCTTGTTCCAGCTCGCGGCGCCGTTACGGCCCGACGCGTAGACGACGGGAACGTCGAGGATGGCGTCGAGGTCGAGGTCGGGGTGCTCGTCTGCCATGTCGCTGGCGAGGCCGAGGAGGAGGTCCTGGCTCTCGGCGACGACCTCGTCGATGCGTGCGTCGGGGCGGTCGGTCTTGTTGACCAGCAGGATCACGGGATGCTTGGCCTCAAGGGCCTTGCGCAGCACGAAGCGGGTCTGCGGAAGCGGGCCCTCACTGGCGTCCACCAGCAGCACGACGCCGTCGACCATGGACAGGCCGCGCTCGACCTCGCCACCGAAGTCGGCGTGGCCGGGGGTGTCGATCACGTTGATCGTGATCGGGCCGTCGGTGGCGTGGATGCCCTTGTACGAGATCGCCGTGTTCTTGGCGAGGATGGTGATGCCCTTTTCGCGCTCGAGCTCGTTGGAGTCCATGGCGCGCTCGTCCACGTGTGAGTGCTCGGCGAACGAGTTGGTCTGGTTGAGCATCGCGTCGACCAGGGTGGTCTTTCCGTGGTCGACGTGGGCCACGATCGCTACGTTTCGAAGGTTATTGCGCGTGGCAATCGCCATAAAAGAAATCCTCACAAGGGATGGGAGCCGCAGGATGTCACGTGCGGCAAAGAAAATGAATAAATGGTCACAATGGGACCCGACGGACTATCCTACCGCACTCTTGCAACCCGGGCTTGCGGTCGTCGCTTCACGCCGGCTCACGCTCATCTGCGAAGCTGGTCTCATGACGCCTCTGCCCTACCGTTACCGCCCACTGTTCGGACGCGTCCTCACCGCCGCCGTGGCCGTGATCTGCGTCGTCGGCATCGTCGGCCTGGTCGTACTCGGCGACTGGGCGAGCCTCTGGCCGACGCTCTGGCCGCTCCTCTTCTTTGCGGTGCTCGTTTACGCCTTGTTCTGGCGCCCGGTCATCTCGATCGACGAGCGCGGGATCACCGTGGTGAACGTGCTCCGCACGGTCTTCCTCCCGTGGGCGGCGCTGGAACGCATCGATACCCGTTACACGCTCACGCTTTACACGCCGACGCGCAAAGTGCCCGTCTGGGCCGCCCCCGGGCCAACCGCCCGCCGCAGCACGGCCAGCGAGCGTGGTGTGGGCGGAGACAGCAGCACGGCAGGCCCCGCATCGCTCCGAATCGCCAACGTGGTGACCGAACAGTGGGACGCCCTCCGCGACGGCGGGGCGCTGACCGAATCTGACCCTGAAACCGGCGTCACGGTCCGGACCCACTGGATCACGCTCGCTGCCCTGGCCCTGCTCCTTGTCGCGTCCATTGTGAGCGCGCTGGCCTGACCACCCTGTGCGTCGGTGGTCGAGTTCGCCGAGACCTGGATCTGGACGAGCTCGACCACCGATGAATCAGACCCCGAGCGTGAGGTTCGCCCCGGGGATGGCGTCCAGCAGGTCGCGGGTGTACTGCTCCTGCGGGTTGTCGAAGACCTGGTCGACCGAGGAGGACTCCACGATCTTGCCCTTCTTCATCACGCACACCTGGTCGGCGATCACACGCACGACCGCCAGGTCGTGGGTGATGAACAGGTAGGTGAGGCCGAGCTCAGACTGCAGCTCAGCCAACAGGCTCAGGATCTGCGCCTGTACCAGGACGTCGAGCGCCGAGACTGCCTCGTCGAGGATGACGATCTCCGGCTTCAGCGCCAGGGCCCTGGCGATGGCGACGCGCTGGCGCTGCCCGCCGGAAAGCTCGTTCGGGTACCGGGTGGCCAATGCTGACGGCAGGGCGACCTGGTCGAGCAACTCGTCCACGCGCTTCCTGCGGGAGGCGCGGTCCCCGACCTTGTGCACCAGCAACGGTTCGGAGATGGTGTTCCCGATGTTGCGCAGCGGGTCGAGGGAGCCGTACGGGTCCTGGAACACCGGCTGCATCTTGCGGCGCAGCTCAAGGAGCTTGCGTCCCTTGAGCGGCGCGATGTCGTTGCCGCCGATCTCGATCTGCCCGCTGGTTGCGTCTTCCAAGCGCAGCAGGAGCTTGGCCACGGTCGACTTGCCCGAACCGGACTCCCCCACCAGTGCCATCGTCGTGCCGCGCTCAACCGAGAACGAGACATCGTCGACGGCCTTGAAGTGCTTGCCCTCTCCCCGCTCGCCGCGGATCTTGAAGACCTTGGTGAGCGAGTCGACCACGATGGCGGACTCCGCGGTGTGGGTTTCGGCCTGCTTCTCGGCTCGCAGCTCGGCGGCCTCGATCAGGTCGACGCTGGCACCGGCATCCGTCGGCCGGTAGCTGATGGCGCCGAGGCTCGCACTGGCGGACTGGATCCGGCGCGACGCCAGGCTCGGGGCCGCGGCCACGAGTCGCTGCGTGTACGGGTGGATCGGGTTCTCGAGGATCTCCCGGGACGGCCCGGACTCGACGACCTTGCCCTTGTACATGACCACAAGTTGCTCGGCGCGTTCCGCGGCCAGGCCGAGGTCGTGCGTGATGAACAGCACGGCCGTGCCGAGGTCGCGGGTGAGCGTCTCGAGGTGGTCCAGGATGATCCGCTGCACGGTGACGTCGAGCGCAGAAGTGGGCTCATCGGCGATGAGCAGCTTCGGCCGCGACGACAGCCCCATTCCGATCAGCACCCGCTGGCGCATACCGCCGGAGAACTGGTGCGGGAACTGGCGCATCCGCTTGTCGGCGTCGGCGAGGCCGGCTTCCTTCAGCACCTGGATGGCGTGCTTCTTGACCTCCTTGCCGCTGGCGATGCCGTTCGCACGGATCGCCTCCTCCACCTGGAAGCCGATGCTCCACACCGGGTTGAGGTTGGACATCGGGTCCTGCGGCACGAAGCCGATCTCACGACCACGCACCTCTTCCATCTCTTTTTCATCGAGCTTGGTGAGGTCGCGGCCCTGGAAGAGCACTTCACCACCCGAGATCCGGCCGGAGCCGGGCAACAGGTTGATGATCGCGTGGGCCGTTGTCGACTTGCCGGAGCCGGACTCGCCGACGATGGCGAGGGTCTGACCGGCGTTCAGCGTGATGTCAACGCCGTTGACGGCGGGGACCAGCCCGTTCTGGGTCTGGAAACCCACCTGAAGGTTCTTGATCTGCAGCAGTGGCTGGCCGACCGGGTAGGCTTCGGCGCTTTCGGCAATGGTCTGTGACTGGCTCAACGGAGTGCCCTCGCCTTCGGGTCGAGCGCATCCCGCACAACCTCGCCGAGCGAGATGAACGCGAACACGGTGATGGACAGCGCAATGGACGGGTAGATCAGGGTTTGCGGTGCGACCCGGAGATCGTTCTGCGCCTGGTTGATGTCATTGCCCCAGGACATGATGTCGCTTCCCAGGCCGACGCCGAGGAAGGAGAGGCTGGCTTCGGCGACGATCGCGCCGGCCAGCGAGATCGTCGTGATGACGATGACCGGGGCGATGGAGTTCGGCAGCACGTGCTTGAGGAGGATCTTGAAGCGCGAGAGCCCCAGGGCCGTCGACGCCATCACGAAGTCCGCGTTCTTCACCCTGAGGATCTCACTTCGGAGTACGCGCGCCGTTGCCGGCCACGCGAAGATACCGATGGCGAGCGAGATGCTCCACACGCTCCGATACTGCGACAGCACCGACATGATGACCACTGCGGCCAGGATGTACGGGATCGAGAAGAAGATGTCGCCCACACGGGAGAGCACCGAGTCGACCCAGCCGCCGTAGAAGCCGGCGAAGGCGCCGAAGACCAGGCCGAGGAATGTGGTCAGGATGATCACAATGATGCCGACGGTCAGTGAGGTCGACGTGCCGTGGATGATCCGCGAGTAGATGTCACAGCCCTGTTTGGTGAACCCGAGCGGGTGGCCCGCGGTGGGGCCGGCGTTGCTGTTGGCCAGGAAGCACTGGTTGTTGGGCGGCGTCTGCGTGAACAGGCCGGGCAGCAATGCGACCAGGACGACGAGCACGATCAGTGCGAACGAGATCCAGAACATCGGCCGCCCGCGGAGGTCCTGCCATGCGTCGAGCCACAGGTTGCTGCGCTTCTCGGCGACTTTGACGGCGTCGATGCTGAGTAGAGGGGTCTCCTCCAGCGGCGCGACGTAATGCGTGTTATTTGACATAGCGGATCCTTGGGTCGAGCAGACCGTAGAGCAGGTCAACGACGAGGTTGACGACGAGGTACAGCAACACCATGACGGTCACGAAGGACACGACTGTGGGGCCTTCGCCACGTCTGATGGCCTGGAAGAGGGTGTTTCCGACGCCGGGGACGTTGAAGATGCCCTCCGTGATCGTCGCACCGACGAGGAGCACACCGAAGTCCGTTGCCAGGTAGGTCACCACCGGGATGAGTGAGTTACGCAGGATGTGCACCGGGATGACGCGCCCCCGGCTGAGTCCCTTGCTGTAGGCGGTGCGCACGAAATCGAGGCCGGAGGTCTCGATCACGGACGACCGGGTCAGGCGCATCACCTGGGCGAAGCTGGCACTGGCCAGCACCAGCGCCGGCAGTATCAGGTCCTGGAGCGGAGCACCGCTGCCCACCGTTGTTCGCGCCCAGCCGAGCCAGACGCCGAAGACGTACTGTGCGACGAAGGCGATCACGAAGATCGGCAGGGAGATCAGGATCAGGCTGACCGCGAGTGAGCTTCCGTCGAACAGTTTGCCCTTGCGAAGACCGGAGACCAGGCCGACGAAGATGCCTGAGATCGCCAGGAAGATGATCGACATTATTGCCAGTCGCCCGGTGACGGGGAATGTGCGGGCCAACACCTGGTTGATCGGCTCACCGGAGAAGGAGAGCCCGAAGTCTCCGCGGAAGATGCCGCCGAGGTAGATGAAGTACTGCACGATGAACGGCTGGTCGAGGTGGTACTGCGCACGCAGCTGGGCGACCACGGCCGGGTTGGGCGTCTTGTCGCCGAAGAGGGCGAGGATCGGGTCACCCGGCATGGCGAAGACCATGAAGTAGATGAGGAAGGTGGTCCCGAGGAAAACCGGGATCGCCTGGAGAACGCGTCTGAGAATGTAGCCGGTCATGAGGCGCCTATGCCTCCGGAGCGGGGTAAGTAGTCATACGGGAATCGGAACCTAACTGTTATCGGGCGACCAGCATCCGTTCAGGCTACCTGCGCGCAAACCATGTTAGTTCTTGTCGCGTGGAGTTGGAGCATCGGTGGATGCGTTTTTCCGTGGTAGCCCGCACATGCAATGGGGGCGATGACTCAGTCATCACCCCCATTGTGTTTAGAGCGGTTACTTGCTCTTGGTGATTTCGTAGTACAGCGGCACGGAGTTCCAGCCGAAGTGCACGTTCTGCACACTCTCGCCGTAGCCACCGGTCACGTTCGAGTACCACAGCGGGATGGCCGGGAGGTCCTGCAGGAGGATCTCCTGTGCTGCCTGGAAGTCCTTGTTAGCGGCATCCAGGTCGCTTTCGGTCGACCCCTTCTTCAGCAGCGCGTCGAACTTGGGGTTCGAGTAGTCACCGTCGTTGGAGCCGGCGTTGGTCGCGTACAGCGGGCCGAGGAAGTTGAACAGACCCGGGTAGTCGGCCTGCCATCCGGTGCGGAAGGCAGTCTCGATGGTGCGGTTCGTGATCAGGGTGCGAGCTTCCTTGAACGTCGGGTACGGTGCGCCGGAGGCGTCAATACCGAGCACGTTCTTGATGCTGTTGGTCACAGCGTCGACCCAGCCCTGGTGTCCACCATCCGCGTTGTACGCGATCTGGAAGGATCCCGACCACGGGGAGATCTTGTCGGCCTGGGCCCAGAGGTCCTTCGCCTTCTTCTCGTTGAACTTCAGCACGTCGGCGCCATTGAGCTTGTCAGACCACCCGTTGATGACCGGCGACGTGAAGTCGGAGGCCGGGGTGCGGGTGCCCTGGAAGATCACCTTGGTGATCTCGGGGCGGTTGATGGCCATCGAGAGCGCCTGACGGCGGAGCTTTCCCTCTTCGCCACCGAAGTGCGCGAGGCGGTCCGGGATGGTGAACGACTGGAAGATCGCTGCCGGCTGGTTGATGGCACGGTCGCCGAGGTCGGTCTTGTAGGTGCCGTACGCGCTGTCCGGAAGAGCGTCCAGAACGTCCAGGTTGTTCGCGAGCAGGTCAGCGTACGCTGCGCCCTGGTCAGCGTAGAACTTGATCGTGAGACCGCCGTTCTGTGCCTTGCGACCACCGGTGTAGTCGTCGTTCTTGACCAGGTCGATCTGCTCGTTGTGCTTCCACGCGCTGGCGCTGGCCAGCTTGTACGGGCCGTTGCCGACCGGGTTCGCCCCGAATGCGGCCATGTCCTTGAACGCGGACGCGGGCAGCGGGTAGAACGCCGAGTAGCCGAGGCGCAGCGGGAAGTCGGCCAGCGCACTGGTCAGCGTCACGGTGAACGTGTTGTCATCGACGACCTTCAGACCGGTGAGGGGGCTGTCGGCGTCGTAGCTGAAGCCTTCGATGTCCTCGAAGAAGTAGCTGGAGAGCTGCGCGTTGCTAAGCAGGGCACCGTAGTTCCACGCGTCAACGAAGCTGTTCGACGTGATCGGCTCACCGTTGGTGAACTTCAGGCCGGACTTGATCTTGATCGTGAATGTGGTGTTGTCGTCGGTCTTGATCGAGTCGGCAACGTCGTTGTGCGGCGCGCCCTTCTCGTCGTAGTAGACCAGGCCGGCGAACATCGCGTCGAGGATCTTGCCGCCACCGGTTTCGTTGGTGTTGGTCGGGATCAACGGGTTCTGCGGTTCAGAGCCGTTCGTCGTGACGATGGCGCTGGCGTCACCGCTGCTCGACGCGGGGGCTGTTGAGCCGCCGCTGGCGCACCCGGAGAGCGTCAGGGCCCCCGCCGCTGCCAGAGCAATGGCAGCAATGCCAATTCTCTTGATTTTCAATTTTCCTCCTGTGCAAAGTGGGCGTGCAGCACGGTTTGTGGCCGCATGGTTTGGATACCGCTGAAACGCCAGTTGAAGTCGACCCTAAATCCATCGGGACGTTCCCACCAAAGCGAGGCCGGAAACGTTACCCATGAGTAACAATTCACGGATGATTATTGCGTCATTCTCACAACTCTGCAGAAATTCTTCACTTTTCTCCGAATTCCATGTAAGCAGATGCGGTCCCGAGTCGACCGCGGCGCCGACCCGGCGGTGCCAGTATTGACGTATGGCGATCGCTGGACTGCACGGCACCCCTCCCCTCCTGATATTCGATGGAGACTGCGGTTTCTGCACCACCGCTGTCGACCGGCTGGCCCGCAGTCTTCCGGCGATGCCGGCCGCAGCTCCGTACCAGTGGATCGACCTTGAACCGCACGGCCTCACCGAGGCTGACGGCGCATCGATGGTCTGGCTGGTCACCGAGGGACGGCAGTACGGGGGCGCGACAGCCGTTGCCGCCTTGCTCCGGCACCAGCCGTCGGCCGCGCTACGTTTCCTGGGCTGGCTGGCCACCGTTCCACCGTGGTCGTTGGGGGCCGACGCCGCCTACCGGCTGGTCGCCCGGTACCGTTATCGCCTTCCGGGTGGGACGCCCGCCTGCCGTGTTCCGGGCAATCGGTGACGCCGACGGCGCTCACCGAGGCCGGAGTGTCCCGGAGCGAGCGGATGCGCCGCCGCTGGGAGGTCGTGATCGTCCTCGGGTTGTCGCTCGGGGCATCCGCTGTCTATTCGATCGTCGCCATCATCGCCATGCTGACGGCGGGCAAGCCCCTGGCCGAGCAGTCGACGGCGCTGAACCGCTCGCAGTCGCAGCGGGAGTGGCTGGACTTCACCTACCAGTTCCTCGGCATCTTCTTCGAACTGTTCGCCGTGGCGCTGGTGCTCTACCTGCTCTGGCAGCCCGGGCGAAGCGCATTCCGGCGGATCGGGTTCGATTTCACCCGGCCCCGGCGGGACCTCCTCGGCGGCGTGGCCCTGCTCCTCGTGATCGGCATTCCGGGCATCGGCCTCTACCTCGCCGGGCGGGCACTGGGCATCACGGTGGCCGTGACGACCCAGCCCGACTCCGCCTACTGGTGGACCATCCCGATCCTGATCCTCTCGGCGCTCCGGTCGGCGCTCAGCGAGGAGATCATCGTGGTCGGTTACCTGTTCACCCGGCTGGCCGAGCTGGGCTGGTCGAAGTGGCGGATCATCCTCGCCTCGGCCGTGCTCCGCGGCAGCTACCACCTGTACCAGGGCGTCGGGCCGTTCGTCGGGAATGTGCTGATGGGGGTGCTGTTCGGCTGGTGCTACGCCCGCTGGGGACGCACCGCGCCCCTCGTCGTCGCGCACTGGGTGCTCGACATCGTCTCG
Source organism: Glaciibacter sp. 2TAF33 (assembly GCF_052114945.1). Classification (NCBI taxonomy): domain Bacteria; kingdom Bacillati; phylum Actinomycetota; class Actinomycetes; order Micrococcales; family Microbacteriaceae; genus Glaciibacter; species Glaciibacter sp. 2TAF33. The sequence continues at coordinate 208,926 of NZ_JBFRFS010000007.1, read as the reverse complement.
TTCGTCGGGTACCCGCTGGCGCTGGCCTGGTGGCCGGACCTCGTCGCGCCCGCATCCTGAGTTCAGGCGCGCGAGGGAGATGGGTCGGGGGCCGGGTTCACTCGAAGGCCTCGGGCGGCGGGCAGGCGCAGACCAGGTTGCGGTCGCCGTAGGCCTGGTCGATCCGGCGCACCGGCGGCCAGTACTTGTTCCGCACCAGGGTGTGCACCGGGTAGACCGCGGTCGGACGGTCGTACGGATGCTCCCACTCGCCTTCGATCACGGACTGCGCCGTGTGCGGGGCGTTCCGCAGCGGGTTGTCGTCCGCCGGCCAGGTTCCGCCGGCCACGGCATCCGCTTCGCCCTTGATCGCGATCATGGCGTCGACGAAACGGTCGATCTCGGCGAGGTCCTCGCTCTCGGTGGGCTCCACCATCAGGGTGCCTGCCACCGGGAAGCTCATCGTCGGGGCGTGGAAGCCGTAGTCGATCAGGCGCTTCGCGACGTCGTCGACGGTCACACCGGTGGCCTCGGTGAGCGGGCGGAGGTCGAGGATGCACTCGTGTGCGACCAGGCCGTTGTCGCCGGCGTACAGCACCGGGAACGAGTCCCGCAGCCGGGCGGCCACGTAGTTCGCGGCGAGCACCGCCGCACCGGTGGCCTGCTTGAGGCCGTCGGCGCCCATCATCCGCACATACGCCCAGGAGATCGGGAGGATGCTCGGGCTGCCGTACGGGGCGGCGGAGACAGGGCCGCCGGCGTGCACGATCGTGCCGGCCACGTCATCGGAATCGACCCCGGCCCGGTCGGAGGAGCGCAGGTAGTGCTCGGCGCCCTGTGCGAGCGGATGCCCCGGCAGGAACGGCGCGAGGTGCGCCTTGGCCGCGACCGGGCCGACGCCCGGTCCCCCGCCGCCGTGCGGGATGCAGAACGTCTTGTGCAGGTTGAGGTGCGAGACATCGCCGCCGAAGTCGCCGAAGCGCGCGAACCCGAGCAGTGCGTTGAGGTTGGCGCCGTCGACGTAGACCTGTCCCCCGGCGTCGTGCACTGCGGCACAGATCGCGCTGACCTCGTGCTCGTAGACGCCGTGCGTCGACGGGTAGGTGATCATCAGCGCCGCGATGGCGGCGGCGTGCTGGGTGATCTTCGCGCGGAGGTCGTCGAGGTCGACGTTGCCGAGTTCGTCGCAGGCAACCACCACCACCTTCATGCCGGCCAGCACAGCGGATGCCGCATTGGTCCCGTGCGCACTCGATGGGATCAGGCAAATGGTGCGGTCGACGTCGCCACGCGACAGGTGGTAGCCGCGGATGGCGAGCAGCCCGGCGAGCTCGCCCTGGCTCCCGGCGTTCGGCTGCAGGGACACGGAGTCGTAGCCGGTGACATCCGTCAGCCAGGTCTCCAGCTGGCCGATCAGGTCGAGGTATCCCTCCACGTCGGCGCGCGGCGCGAACGGGTGGATTCCGGCGAACTCCGGCCAGGTGATGGATTCCATCTCGGTGGCGGCGTTCAGCTTCATGGTGCAGGAGCCGAGCGGGATCATGCCGCGGTCGAGCGCGTAGTCGTAGTCGGCGAGGCGCTTGAGGTAGCGCATCATGCTGGTCTCCGACCGGTGGGTGTTGAACACCGCGTGGGTGAGGTACTCGGTGGTGCGGGCCAGCTCGTCGGGGAGTCCGGACGGGATGGTCGGGAGGTCGACGTGGCCGAACGAGTCGCGCGCGCCGAAGGCGCCGAGCACCCGGGTGAGGTCCGCGACGGTAGTGGTCTCGTCCACGGAGAGGCCGATCGTGTCGGCGTCCACCTGGTACAGGTTGACTCCGGCGTCGGCGGCCGCAGCGGTGACCGCGGCCGCGCGACCGGGCACTGACACCCGGACGGTGTCGAAGTAGGTCTGGGCATCGACGTCGACGCCCGCGACGCGGAGGGCGGCAACGAGCTGGCCGGCCCGTTCGTGCACCTGCCTGGCGATCGCCGCCAGCCCGTCCGGCCCGTGGTAGACGGCGTACATGCCGGCCATCACCGCGAGCAGCACCTGCGCCGTGCAGATGTTCGACGTGGCCTTGTCGCGGCGGATGTGCTGCTCACGCACTTGCAGCGACAACCGGTAGGCGGGGTGGCCGGCGGCATCCACGCTGACCCCGACCAGGCGGCCGGGAAGCTGGCGTTCGAGGCCGGCGCGCACGGCCATGTAGCCGGCGTGCGGGCCGCCGAACCCCATCGGCACGCCGAACCGCTGGCTGGTGCCGACGGCGACGTCGGCACCGAGTTCGCCCGGCGAGGTGATCAGGGTGAGGGCAAGGAGGTCCGCGGCGACGACGGCGAGCGCGCCCTGCGCCTTGGAGGCCGCGATGACGGGCGCCGGGTTCCAGACCCGCCCGGAGGCGCCGGGGTACTGGATGAAGACGCCGAAGTGCTCGCCGAGTCCGGTGGTCTCGACGAGCTCGACCAACGCGACCTCGACGAGTTCGATCCCGACTGCGGCGGCACGGCTGGCCAGCAACGCCTTCGTCTGCGGCATCGTGTCGGCGTCGACGATGAACCGGCGTGACGCCACCTTCGAGGCGCGCCGGGCCAGCAGCATTCCTTCGACCACCGCGGTGGACTCGTCCAGCATCGACGCGTTCGCCGTGGTGAGCCCGGTGAGGTCGGCGACCATGGTCTGGAAGTTGATCAGGGCTTCGAGCCGGCCCTGCGAGATTTCGGGCTGGTACGGCGTGTACGCGGTGTACCAGCTCGGGTTCTCGAGCACGTTCCGCTTGATCACGGCCGGCGTGACGGTGTCGTAGTAGCCGAGCCCGATCATCGACCGTTTCACCGTGTTCCGCGAGGCCAGGGCGCGCAGCTCGCTGATCGCCTCAGGTTCGGTGGCGGCCGGCGGCAACACGCTGTCGTCAGGGGCCCGGAACCGGTCGACGTGGATCGATGGCGGAATGGCGGCGTTCACGAGCTCGTCGAGTGAGTCGTAGCCGACGGTGCCGAGCATGCGGGATTGCGCGCTCGCATCCGTTCCGATGTGGCGCTGGGTGAAGGGTACTGACATGTGCGGGTGAACCGGTTTCTGTAGTGCGGTTACTCGCCGACGAGGGCGGAGTACTCGGCGTAGCTGAGGAGGGTGGGCAGTTCGGTGAAGGAAACCTGGATCAGCCAGCCCTCGCCGAAGGGATCACTGTTGACCAGTTCCGGGCTCGCGACCACGGCGTCGTTGGTCGCCGTCACGGTGCCGTCAACGGGCGCGAACAGTTCGCCGACCGACTTGGTGGACTCGATCTCACCGACGACGGTTCCGCCCGCGACAGTGGAGCCGACCGCCGGAAGCTCGACGAAGACCACGTCGCCGAGCTTCTCCGCGGCATACGCGGTGATGCCGACGGTCGCCGTGCCCCCGTGTCCTGGGCCTGTCGAAGGGTCGATGAGCAGCCATTCGTGCTCTGCGGTGTACTGGAGTTCGGTCTTGTCTGCCATGGGGTTTCCTCTCAGGAAATCGGCGAATCGGGTGAGTGCGAGAACGGATGCGGTGTGTCTGCCTGGTGGGACCGGCCGGGCCTTACTTGGGTCGTTTGTAGAACGGAAGCGGCGTGACGGTCGCCGGGATCCGGGTGCCGCGGACGTCGATGTAAACCTCCGTGTCCGGACGGGCCAGGCGGGGTGCGACGTAGGCCATCGCGATCGGGTAGCCGAGCGTCGGGGACAGGGCGCCGCTGGTGATCTCCCCCGCTGCCTCCGTGGCGTCGGCGCTGTCGAAGATCGCGTAACCCGCCCGGCCGGCGCGCTTTCCGGCGCCGACAAGGCCGACCAGCACGCGCGCCTCGGCGCTCGGGCCTTCCTCGCTGGCGGCGCGGCCGATGAAATCGGTGTCCTTGGCGAGGTTGACCACCCGGCCGAGGCCGGCCTGGGCCGGGAATGTGCCGGTCGTGAGCTCGTGCCCGTACAGCGGCATGCCCGCCTCCAGGCGCAGGGTGTCGCGACTGGCGAGGCCGGCCGGAACCAGGCCGAACGCGGCGCCCGCTGTCGCGAGCGCGTTCCACAGCCGCACCGCGGCATCCGTGTGCAGGTAGAGCTCGAAGCCGTCTTCCCCGGTGTACCCGGTGCGCGCGATGAGCAGCGGCAGGCCCTCGAAGGAGGCGTCCGTGGCGCGGTAGTACTTCAGGTGCTCAAGCGGGGTGCGGAGGTCGGTGATGCCGGCGGTGGCCTCGACGATCGAGCGCGCCACCGGACCTTGCACGGCAATCAGCGCGTAGTCGTCGCTCCGGTCTTCGACAGTGACGTCGAACCGGGCGGCACGGGCGGCGAACGCCTCGTAGGCGGGGTGACGGTTGCCGGCATTGGCGACCACGAGGAAGCTCTCATCGCCCAGGCGGTACACCACGACGTCGTCGATGATCCCGCCGGCCTCGTTCAGGAGCAGGCTGTACTTGGCCTGCCACAGGTCGATCACCGAGATCTTGCCCGCCAGCGCGAAGTCGAGGTAGGTCGCGGAGTCGGGGCCCGACACCTTGATCTCGGCCATGTGCGAGAGGTCGAACAAGCCGGCGGTGGTACGCACCGCGTGATGCTCGGCCAGGTCGCTCGAGTAGCGCACCGGCATCTGCCACCCGGCGAAGTCGGTGAAGCTGGCGCCGGCGTCAACGTGTGCCTGGTGCAACGGCGAGAAGCGTTCGGTGGTGCTGGCGGAACTGTCGGTAGCCGAGGTCATGAGTTCTCCGGTTCGTCGCCGAGCGGATGCCGGACGAGAGTCGTCGGGGCTCGTTCGAGCCCCTGGGAACTCCCCCTCTGTCGTCAGGCCTGAGAGCTTCGTCGCGGTGTGGGGCGACTTTCACCATGGGCGGGACCTCGTTCATCCGGATCTGCAAGCCGAAAGTTCTCGACAGGCTCGATCCGGATCTCGCTTGGCGAGGTCCACTTTTCAGAGCGGCCAGTTCGATGCGGTACGCGTACCTGAGAGATTGTCGGGGAGGATTGCTCCTTCGGTGCCGGTTCGTCGTGACGTCCGGCTCTCCCGCATCGACCTTTGTGGCCCGATATTCACTTGTGCCTGCTGTGCGGTAACAGCTTACTGCCTCGCGAGCGGGGCATCCCAGCCGGAATCCTAGGAAGTTCGGCGGATCAAGGGTTTAGTAAGGAGTAGCAGCTGTGGACCCGAGTTGAGATCCAGCCAGGGTGCCTCAGCAGAAGGCGGTCGCACCATGGACATGAGCGTACTCATCTGGATCATTGTCGGCATCATCGTTGTCATCGCGATCATTGCCGTCGTGGTCTTCGCCTCACGACGACGCCAGGAAGCGCGCGTGGCGGCACAACGGCACGAGGCCGGCGAACTGCGCACCAAGGCCCAAGAGGCGGATCTCGCGGCGCGGGAGCGGGAGGCAGAGGCCTTGCGCGCCGAGGCTGCGGCCAAACAGGCGCAGGTTGACGCTGAGCGGTTGAGCCGGGAGAGCGCCACGCACCGGGCCGACGCCGACGGCATTCGAAGTGAGTCTGCTGAGCAGTTCCGGCGGGCGGACGAGCTGGACCCGGACGTACAGGCTCCGGTTGAGGGCAGGCGAACAGACGACACGTCCCGCTGACCTCGATTCGCGCTGACCTCGATTCACGCCGGCCTCAACTCGCGCCGGCCCCAATTCGCGCCGGCTCCATTCAGCGCTGGCTCCATTCAGCGCTGGCTCCATTCAGCGCTGATGGGTCCGATTCTGCCGAGATCAGCGATTTCAGTCGACAATGTCGCGCCCGCGCGGGAAACTCGAGCTGAGCAGTCGAACCCAGTGAAGGGGCTGTCGTGGCACGGATGCTGTCAGATCGCGGCCGGATCGGCGCGCTCTGCGTGCTCCTGCTCGCGGCGGTCATCGCGATGGCCGAGACCGACCGGCTGGTCGCCGGTTCCCTCGGGGACGGCGGCCGCAGCCGCACCCTGGCCCAGACGATCGGGCCGCTGGCCCTGCGCTACACCGATGCCTGGCAGGTGTGGGCGAGCGTGCCCGGGCTGGGCGGGGCGAAGGTGGGCTGGTGGATCCTCGGCCAGGTTGTGCTGGACGCGGGGTTCGTGGCCTGCTACGCCCTCCTGCTGTGGCGGCTGTTCGCGGGAGTGAACCGGGTCCGGTTCGCGGTGCTGCTCCTGGTGACGGCGGAAGTCGCGGAGGCCATTGCCTTGTCCATTGGGGCTGCCTGGCTCGTCGGCGGAGCCCTCGGCGACGCACCGGGCGACGCTGGGCCACCGTGGGTAGCCGGAGTCGAGGGAGGTGTGGCGTCCGTCAAGTGGGTGCTCGTGCTGCTGGTGGTGGTTCTCACTGTCGCCAGCCCCACCGTGCGGCAGCGAATCTGGCGCGCCACGGTGCTCATGGCGCGAGCCCTGTACACCCAGCGGCTGTCAGCGGTGATCGTGCTGTTCCTCGGCGTGCTCTCGCTGGTTCCGCTGGCCAACATCTGGGACCAGCTGCCCGACGTCGAACGCTCGTGGACCGACCGGTTGGTGATCGCCGACGGGCATTTCTGGACCGCCGTCGGCTCATCGTTCCTGGTCGCGGCGGGATTGTTGATCCTGGGCCGGGCCCGGACCGAACTCGCCTGGCAACTGCAGGTGCAGCGCACGGTGCCCAGCGCACCCGCGGCGGTCACCTGGTGGCTGATCGGGCCCGCCGCCGCGATCGTCGGCGCGACCCTGCTGGGATGGGGTGCCGGCTTCGTCGACGGGCAGGTGCTGGTGATCTTCGTCGCCGTGCCGGTGGCACTGGTCGCCGGTTCGCTGCTGCTGCGCGCACTGCGTGTGCCGCTCTGGGTGCGACATCCGCCGGCCCGGCGCAACGTCCGCCTGGCGGTATACGTGTGGCGGATGGGTGACGCGCTTGCGCTGCTCCTCCTGGCCGTCGCAGGGCTCGGCCTGGTGCGGTCATTCACCGCCCCGGCGATGCTCTGGCTGGTCTCCGATCCCGGTGTGACGCCGGCGGCCGGCGCCCAGTCCCTGGTGCTGGCCATCGCTGGTGCGGTCTTCGCCGCCCTGGCGATCTGGGGCGGCGAGCGGGTCCTGGTGCGGCTCGACCGCGCGCTTGACGACCAGGCCGCCCGCGCTTCGGCGGCCCCGTCCGCGCCCCGGTCCACCGCGTCCGGGTCCACAGCGTCTGGGTCCACCGCGTCCAGGTCCACAGCGCCCCGGCCCACCGCGTCCAGGTCTACCGCCTCCAGGGCCGCATCGGCCGGGAGCCGGCTGCTCGATCCGCGGCGAACATCGCCGCTGGCCGAACCCGGGTTGCGCTGGGTGGCGTGGGTGCTGGTGGGAATCGGCGCGGCCGCCATCCTGGCCCTGCTGCTGTTTCCGCTGCGGACCTCCCAGCTGCTGGGGGTGGTGGCCACGGTGATCCTCAGCATCGGCAGCTGGACGCTGATCATCGGCACCATCATCGTCGAACTGCAGCGCAGGCGACCGCTGGAGGTGTTCCGCCTGCTGCACCTTCGCGCATCGCCCGTGCTCACCCTGCTGTTGCTGGTACCGCTCGTCGCCGCCCAGGGCGGCGGCGACCCCGACCTGCACGCGCTGCGGCTCCCGGGCAGCCAGGCCGTGCCCGCCCTTCGCGGCGACCTCACCGGCGCATTCGGGAACTGGCTCGACCGCAGCGCCGTGTGCGACACGAAAGTGCCGACGGCCGCGGGCAGCGCCACGGTCCGGCCGCTGCTGTTGATCGCGGCCGAGGGCGGTGGAATCCGGGCCGCAGCGTGGACCGCCGGCGCCCTCGCCGAACTCGGCAAGACCGGACGCTGCGGTGACGCCGCCGCGTTCGTTTCCAGCGGGGTGAGCGGGGGCTCGGTGGGCCTGGCGCTCGCCCGCCTCACCGGGAGCGGAGCACCGCGGGCGGCAGATGCCGTGTCGGGGCCCGACGCGCTGTCCGCCGCACTGGCCGGCTTGTTCGTCGGCGATATGATCGCCGGCAGTACCGGCGTCCGGGTCCCGGCCCTCGGCGAAGGAACGGGGCGCTGGCGTGACCGGGCCGGCCTGATGGAAACCCAATGGGAGGCTGCGGCCCCCAGCCTCCGCACCCGGTTCGACGGCGCGGTCGAAGGCCCCACTGGCGCGCTGGTGCTCAACTCGACTGTGGCGGCGACCGGATGCCGCGCCGTCGCCAGCCAGGTCACCCTCCCCACCGACACCGCCGAGAAGCAACCGGGTTCCAGCCAGAACTGCCGATTGCTCTCACGCGGCCTCCCCGCCACGCTCGACCTGCTGTCGATCTACCAGCAGACCTGCCCGCAACAGCTCAGCTGGGCGACGGCCGCCATGCTCTCGGCCCGCTTCCCCTTCATCACCCCCGGTGGGCGGATGCCGCATCCCGCGCCGGTCTCGGTAAACGGCTCCGGGCCCGGCTCAGCCTCAGCCTGCGCCCGGGCGCCGGCCGTGCAGCTGGTCGACGGGGGCTATGCCGAGGGTTCAGGGCTCGGCACCCTGGCCGACCTCTCACCCACGATCGCGGACCTCGTGGCCGAACACAATGCATCCGTTGCCAGCGCCGGGGGCGGCGGTGGCGCCTTCGTGGTGCCGATAGTACTGTACCTGCAGAACAAGTTCGGCTCCGACATCGCGACCAACGTCTCGGGGTTGTCGGCTGAGGTGTTCGTGCCCTTGGCCGGGATCGCCGGCACGCCGCTGCAAACGGATGCCAGCACCTGGCTCCAGCGCCTCGATGACAACTTCAGCGACGTCTGCCCACGGGCGGCCGGATCGGCGTGCGACGACGCAGTGCGGTCGCTTCGCAGCACGACCGGCGCGGTGGTCGTTGCCGCCCCGTACACCCGCCCGGCGGTGGACGCACCGCTCGGCTGGAGCCTCTCAGAGTTCAGCCGGCAGCGCCTGGCCGACGCCCTCGGCATCGAGGCGCGGCAGACGAAACCAGGTCCCGCCGGCTACGGTCGGTTCGGCGCCCTGCTGGCGTTGCTGCGCTGAGAAAAGCTCGCGTTCGAATTGCGCGGGGAGTAGCGTGTGGGCAATTGGCCCATTCGGACGGGATGGGCGTGCCCGACACGCCGCCGAAGGAATAGCTCATGCCCCGGTATTCGTCATGACCTGGTCGCAACTGCTTGCGCTCGACCTGGTCGCCGCGATCGTCACCGCGGGGTCATGGATCGCCGCGGCGGTGCTGGCGGCGGGACTGCGGGCGCGGGTGGCGCCTGCGGCGAGCGCGCCCGCCATGTCCCACCCGCCGAGGATCCCCCGGCGTGGCGCCTGGTTCACTGTCGCCGCGTACGGGGTCGGCGTCCTCGGCGCGGCGGCCCAGGTCCTGTTCACGGCGCTGCTCTTCGCGCACGGCTGGTGGTTCGTGGAGGAGAAGGTCGTCTTCGCCGTGCCGCTGGCTGTTGTCGCCGGGGTGGCGGGGGTCGCTCTAGCCGGGCCGGGCCTGCTCTCCGTGGCCAGGGGAAACAGCACCGCCCTCGGCGCGCGCGGCACGGCGGCCCTGGTCGCTGCTGCTGCGGCGGGTGTGGCCGGGGTGGTGGCCAGGGAGGTGATCGGCTACCCGTTGGAGCTCCTCCCCGCGCTGGTACTCCTCGCCGTGGTGCTGCTGGTGACGGCGCTTGCCTACTCGGTATTCTCGGGGCGGCCGAAACGGGTGGTCACCGCACTGGCGGCGGCGAGCGTCCTGGTGCTGGTGGCGTCCGTCGGAGTGTCGTGGCTGGCAAGCGCTGCGCTGCCGGGGGCGCTGGCGGCAGCGCACGTGCACGGTGCCGCTGCTTCCCCGGCACCACTGTCGGGGAGCGTCTCGGTGACCAGCCTGCGCACCCCCGCCGAAACGGCGGGGACCGTGCGGGCGTTCGAGCTCACCGCACGGCGGCAGCAGGTGACGCTGGCGTCGGGAAAGAGCATCTCGGCCTGGACCTACGGTTCGCTGCCCGGCCCCGAGTTGCGGGTCAACCAGGGCGACCTGGTCGAGGTGACGCTGCGCAACACCGATATCGTGGCGGGCGTGACCATCCACTGGCACGGCTACGACGTCCCGTCGGGCGAGGACGGGGTAGCCGGGGTGACTCAGGACGCGGTGATGCCCGGCGAATCCTTCACCTACCGTTTTGCGGCGACGGATCCGGGCACGTACTGGTACCACACCCACCAGGTCTCGGCCGATGGCGTGCGGCGCGGGCTGTTCGGCACACTTGTGGTGCTGCCGCCGGGCGGGGTGCGGGCGTCGGTCGACCTGACCGTTCCGTTGCACACCGTGGGCGGCAGCGTGATCCTGGGCGATTCCGACACCGCGGCGGCGCGGGACGTGGCAGCCGGGCAGCGGGTGCGCCTGCGGCTGGTGAACACCGACCAGGTCCCACACCGCTTCCGCCTCGACGGGGTGGCGTTCCTGGTCGTCGCGGCGGACGGACGCGACCTGACCGGTCCGACGCCGGTGATCGGAAAAGCGCTCCGGATCCCGGCGGGCGGGCGGCTCGACGTGTCGTTCGAGCTGCCAGGCTCCGGTGTCAGGCTGAGCACGAACGCCTCGACACGCGCATCGTTGTCGCTCGCCCCCGGCGGCGCGATGATTCCGGCGTCGACGACGGCTGCGCCCGACCTCGACCTCGACCTGCAGAGCTACGGCACAGCCGGCGGCACGGCGATTCCCCGCGGCGTCGGCCGGGTCGACGCGACCATGGTCCTCGACCGCGACCCCCGGTTCCTCCGCGGGGTGCCCGCCTACGGCTACACCGTGAACGGCGCGGTATTCCCGCACATCCCGAGCATCGAGGTGAGCGAGGGGAACCTGGTGCGGCTCACGGTGGCAAACCGTGGAGGGGAGACGCACCCGATGCACATCCACGGGCACCACGTGCGCGTGGTCTCGAGGGACGGCATCCGTTCGACCGGCTCACCGCTCTGGCTGGACACGTTCGACGTGCAGCCGGGCGAGGTGTGGATCGTCGAGTTCGTGGCCGACAACCCCGGCATCTGGATGGACCACTGCCACAACCTCGAGCACGCGGCAGGAGGAATGATGATGGCTCTGGCCTACCGTGGCGTCACAAGCCCATTCGAGCAGGGGGGCCAGCACTCCAATCGGGCGGAGTGAGCGCAGCGGTCTGCGGCACACCCTACGTGGCCGAGGCGCGCTCCGGAGAGACGTCTCGGGCCGCGCGCGTTCCGATCAACCGCGCTGCGGTTTCTGCCAGGCCGAGCACCACGAACGCGTTGATGCCGTGGAGCAGACCGAGGCCGGGCAGTTCGAACGACGCGTATCCGAGCACCAGTTGGACGAAAACGGCCAGGAGCAGCCAGGCCGACCATTTGATGCCGGCCCTGCCGATCAAGGCGATCACCAGCAGGGCGATGGCCAACAGTGGAACGACGAGCTGCCCGACGATGCTGTGCACCACGAATCCGACGATGTCCGCATCCTCCGGGACGCCGGAACCCTGGTTGACGGACTGGGCGATCGTGAATGTGGCCCACGCGATGGCGGCCGCTTGAATGACCACGCAGGCGGCGATGATGTGGCAGATAACCTGGTAAACCCGACGCATGGCCGGACTCCTTCCGATCAAGCCGGAACCCGGATCGCCCCCGATCCGGGCTTGGCGCTCAGGGTACTCCCAGAGTCTCTGGCGGGTCAACGGATCAACGGCCCGCGACGGCGTCCCGCAGTGCCGGTGCGACCTCGTCCGCGAATCGGCGCAGAGTGTCGGGGTCGTCGCTGGCGAGGATGATCGTGCCCACACCGTCGTCCAGGACCAGCGGCAGCAGCCCGTCGAGCCAATGGCCGGGCGGGCCGACAAGGAACCCACCGGTCGTCGCCTGGAACCGGCCGCCGACGTTCACCAGCCGCCGGATCTCCGCCGGGTCGCGACCGGCGTCCCGTGCCGCGGCATCGATGACCCGGTTCGAGGCCTGGAACTCCCCGGGCTGCATGCGGCCGATCGAGGGGAGCCAGCCGTCGGCGGCCCGGCCGGTCAGTCGGAGCATCCGTGGCTTCAGCGCACCGATCCAGATCGGGATGGGGTGCGCCGGCGCCGGGCCGCGCTTGGCGCCGTCCACACGGTAGTACTCGCCGCCGGCTCGCAGGACCGCGGTGTCCTCGACGTTCCACACCGAGCGGATGACCTCGATCGCCTCACCGAGAGCGTCGACCGCCTGGCCCGGGCTGAGCCGTCGTCCGCCCATCGCCGCGATCGCATCCCAGAAGGCACCGGCCCCGAGCGCCAGGTTGACGCGGCCGTGCGAGAGCAGGTCGAGGCTGGCGGCGGCGCGAGCGACGACCGCGGGTGGCCGAAGCGGCAGGTTCAACACGTTCGGGGCGAGCTGCACCCGCTGGGTGCGCGCGGCCACCCAGGCCAGCAGCGTCCAGGTGTCGAGGAACCGCGGCTGGTAGGGGTGGTCCTGGAAGGTGACCAGGTCGAAGCCGAGCTCCTCGCTGAGCAGTGCGAGTGAGACCGTTGCCTCCGGCGAGGCGCCGGCCGGCGTGATGAAGGTTCCGAACTGCATTTCGTGTCCGTAAGGCATCCGCTGCCCGCTTCCTGTGAGTGCTCTAGATATGCGCCAGGAGCCGGTCGAGGGGGCGGGGCGCGGCGTCCAGGTCCAGCTCGCCCACGAGCGCCCGCGCGTACTGGAACTTACGCCCGCCCTGGCTGCCCATGAATCGTCGCAGCTGGCGCTCGACGGGCCGCAGGCGTTGCGCGGGCTGGTTCTGGAAGGTGCGGAAAGCCCGCATCTCGCCCTGGGCCTGGATCACCCGTTGCACGGCATCCGTACCGAGGGTGCGGATCAACTCGTCCTCGAGATCGTCGACGCACACAAAGAAGCCAGCCGCCTCCAGGTCAGCGGATGCAGCGTTGGACAGCACGCCGGTGCGCTCGAGACTGCGTCGGAAGAAGCCCTGCTCCGCGACGTCGCAGAGGCCGGAGAGTGGAAGGTCAAGCCCGAGCGGGCCGAGCAATTCGAGGAACCGTCCGATGCTGGTGGCGCCGCCCAGGGGAACCACGGCGACGCCCTCCTCCGCCAGGTGCCGGCCCCGGCGAGCCGCGAGCGTTTCGAGCGCGGCCTGGTCGCTGGCGCCCTCCACCAGCACCACGGATTTCAGGTCGACACCACCGGCGACCCCGTGCGCGACGAGCCCGGCCTGATGAGCGCCGGCGCCGCCGGCCGCCCATTCGATCGCCGCCGCGCGGAATCGCCTGATCTGCTCCACAGTGCCCAGTTTCACGGCAGGCGCGCTCGAGGGCAACCAGTTCGCGCGCGACCAGCGCCCGGCGTTGGTAGCGTCTCCTCATGGAAATCATTGCTCCCACGTCACTCGGACCAGGGCGCCTGACCGTGGACCAGGCATCCGCCGCCACGGCCGTGCTCTGGCTCGGGCATGGCGCCGGGGGCGGAATCGGGGCGCGGGACCTGGCCGCCCTCTCGGCGTCGCTGCCCGCCCACGGCATCACCGTGGTGCGGCACGAGCAACCCTGGCGGGTGGCCGGCAAGAAGGTGGCGTCGCGCCCGGCCGCGCTCGACATCGCGTGGCGTGAAACCGCGCCACTGGTGGCTGGGCTCGCCCGGGGACTCCCCCTGTTCGTCGGCGGCCGCAGCGCGGGCGCCCGCGTGGCGTGCAGAACAGCGGATGCCGTGCGGGCGGCCGCCGTCGTCTGCCTCGCCTTCCCGCTCCACCCGCCCGGTAAGCCCGAGAACTCGCGGCTGGATGAGCTGCTGCTCCCCGCAGTGCCGGTGCTGGTCGTGCAGGGCGACCGCGACACGTTCGGGAGCGCCGCGCTGGTGGCCTCGGAGGCCGGCGGGCGAGCCGGCATCCGTGTGGTGGCCGTGCCGGGAGCCGACCACGGCATGGCGGTGCTGAAGTCGTCGCCGCTCGGGCCGCACGGGGTGTCGTCCTTGGTCACCGAGTCCGTGCTCGGGTTCATTCTTTCCGTGTTGTGATGGGTGGCGCCGGTTCAGGCCGGATCGGACGATGGGTCGTTCTGCTCCACGCGCCGCTTGTCCAGTTCCGCTTCGAGTCGCCTCAGGCGAGCGTGTTGCTCGTGGAATTCGATCTCCCGCTCGAGTGCGGCCAGCTCTTCCTCCGTGGTCGACGCGCGCGGAGCGGGAGGCTCGGCGCGGCGGGCCGTCTGGCCTCCGCTTCGCCGCCGGCCGCCGGGCCTGAGGTAGCCCGCTGCAGCGCTGTACTCGCGTCCGATCCCGAACCACACGATGCTGCCGATGACCGGGAGAAAGATGACCAGCAGAATCCAGACCATCTTCGGCAGGTGCTTCACCTGGCCGTCCGGCCTGGTGATGATGTCGACCAGGGCGCCGACGACGAGGACGAGGAGCGCGACGGAGAGCAGCACGTACATGCGGCACAGTCTATTGAGCGGGGCACGCGTTCCGACGGAGGTCGAGCCCCGCTTTCGCTAGGCGATCGACCGCGCATGTTTCACCCGATCAGCGAGCGGATCGGACTCCAACCGTTGCTTCGCCCCGGCCGGCGGGCGCAGGATTGGTGTCGACACGACACGCCAGGAGGCCAGTCATGAGTGACGACAGTGATTTCCGTGAGTTCCTCGCTCGCCAGACGGAAGCTGAGATGGCAATCGTCGCCGGGGACGCTGCCCCGCGCCTGGCGATCTATTCGAGGAGGGATCCGGTTTCCCTCCTGGGGGCGTGGGGTCCCAACAGGTTCGGCTGGGAGGATGTGAGTCGCACCTTCCTCTGGGTCGCCGAACGGCTGGGCACCGGGACGTATCGCAACTACCGGTACGACATCGAGGTGGCCGAGGCCATCGGTGATATGGCCTACAGCGTCGGCTTCGAACGGTTCGACTCGGTCGAAGCCGACGGCAGCGTCGAGCCCGTCGAGGTGAGGGTCACCCACGTGTACCGCCGCGAAGACGGCGAGTGGAAGATCGTCCACCGGCACGGTGACTATCCGCCGCAGGACGAGAGCCCACCGCCGACATGACCGGGCGCCGTCCCCTCGGCCGACAGGTCAGGCGAAGCCGAACAGCGGGGGCACGACGAGCACCACCAGCACCACCCACGCCGCGAACACCGGCAGGTATCCGGTCTGCCACCGTTCGAGGCGGATCGCCCGTGTTCGCCCCGCGAGCACGCGCACGGTGAGCCAGGCCGTGACGGCCAGGTTCACGAGCAGGATGATATTGAGGCCGAGCGCCGCCAGCCGATTGGCGGTGAACCCGAATTCGCCTACCCGCGCGAACATCGAGACCAGCACGAGAGCGTCGAGGATCAACGCCGCACCGACGGCCACCAGCCTGATTGCGGCCATCGCTCGCGCTCCCCTGGTCGTGTCTCGCACCGAGATCCCGTACACGACGAGGCTGAGCACCACCAGCAGGAGCACGTCGAACACGATCAGCAGGTCACGGTCGAAGTCGCGCCCCACTCCGGCGAGCGTGTAAGCAATCGCCGAGACCAGCAGCATCACCGCGAACAGCGGCGTGAAGATGGCGGTGAGCACAGGGGCGATGTTCTCGATCACGCTCTTCTTCGCCTCGACGAGCCACGCCGCGACGACGACGGCACCGGCGGCCCCCGACGGCAGCACCCAGAGGAACACGTCATCGACGACGCCGGGAGCGATCGGGGTGAGCACCAGGACGGTGAGGCCGATGAGCACAGCACCGCCCAGCGCGATGATGGCGCAGTAGATCGCCCATTCGCCGGTGAAGCGGATAAAGTCCATCCGCTTCGAAGACGAGCCGACGTCGCCGCCGACGTAGGCGATTCCGACACCGAACCAGAGCACGACCGGGAGGTGGATCGCCACGAGCAGCTCGGTAGTCGCGCCGGGGCCGAAGGGGAACAGGTTCACGGCGAGCGCGACAACCGCCCCGACCGCGCCGAGCGTGACCACCCGGGGCCACGGCATCCGTCTCAGCACCGCGAAGTAGGCCCCGAGAACGGGCAGCACGAACAGGCTGACGTCCCGCAGGAACCACGACCCGCTGGTGCCGGGCACGCCACCGAGGATCCGGGCGACCTGGACCAGCACGGCCGTGATCACGGCGAAGCCAAGCATGAGCGACACGGGGTGGCGCCGCTCGCCGTCGGGGCGCGAGAGGGTGAGCTGCTTCCACAGCCGATCGCTGTGTTCGCGGGCGAACTCGGCCGTGATCAGGTTCACCTGGCCGAGTCGCCTGACCGCGACCAGGAATGCCTCGTCGGTGGTCAGGCCGGCCGCTTCCAGCTCGGTGACCTGCTCACGGAGGTGGCCCTCCAGTTCGTCGGCGTCGGAGTCGTCGACCGCGCGATCGTGCAGGATGGCGGCACGCCACCGCCCGATCTGGCTCTCCAGAGCGTCGTCGCTCACGCCGCCCGCGTCCTGACGGGCGCCGTTCACGTCGCGGGTGCTCATGCGAGCGCCGCCGGCACAGCCAGGTCCCACAATCCGCCCAGGGTACGGGTGGCTGCGACCCACTGCCTGCGCTGTTCGGCCAGTTGGGCGCGACCGGATTCGGTGGCCTGGTAGTACTTGCGCCGCCTGCCCTCCGGCGAGACACCCCACTCGGCGCTGATATACCCGAGTCGCTCCAGGCGGTGCAAGAGCGGATACAGCATCCCGTCGGTCCATTCCATCTCGCCGGCGGAGAGTTCGCGCACGCGCTTGAGGATCGCATAACCGTAGCTCGTGTCCTCGATGAGGATTGCGAGTACGAGCGGGGTCGACATCGCGGCGACCAGGTCCTTGTCGATGTTCATGTGGCCTCCTTGTGCACCCATCGTATACCTAGATGCTCTAGGTACATCGATCTTCTAGGTATGTCAATCTTCCAGGTAGGGCGCCGTCGCCGGGGACTGCCGCCGGCGGCCGCACGGGGCTATGGTGGCCTCGTGAGCCCGACGAGCAAGGCCGAGGTGCTGGACATCACCGGCCGCGAGGTACACATCTCGAACCCGGACAAAGTGGTCTTCCCCGCGCCGGGCATCACGAAGCTCGACCTGGTCAGGTATTACCTCGCTGTTGCCGACGGTGCGCTGCGCGGTGTCGCGGGTCGACCCATGGTGTTGAAGCGTTTTGTGAAGGGCATCGAGCAGGAAGCGTTCTTCCAAAAGCGGGCGCCGGAGAAGCGGCCGGAGTGGATCGAGACGGCGACGCTGCACTATGCGTCTGGCAACTCGGCCGAGGAGGTCGTCGTGCGGGATGCGGCGGCGCTGGCATGGGTGGTCAACCTCGGGTGCCTCGATCTCAACCCGCACCCGGTGCGCGCCGAAGACCTTGACCACCCGGACGAGCTGCGGGTCGACCTCGATCCGATGCCCGGGGTCGACTGGCGGCAGATCGTGGACGTCGCGATGATCGCCCGGGATGTCCTCGCTGACCACGGCCTCGTCGGCTGGCCGAAGACGTCCGGCTCCCGCGGCATCCACATCTACGCCCGGATCGAACAACGCTGGGACTACCGCCAGTTGCGGCTTGCCGCCGAGGCGCTCGCCCGGGAGGTCGAGCGGCGGGCGCCGGGCCTGGCCACCGCGCGGTGGTGGAAGGAAGAACGCGGCGAGAGCGTGTTCGTCGATTTCAACCAGAACGCCAAGGACCGCACGGTCGCCTCGGCGTACTCGGTGCGTCCGCTGCCGGATGCCCGCGTATCGACTCCGCTCGACTGGGACGAGGTGCCGACCTGCCGGCCCGAGGAATTCACCGTGCACGCGGTTCTGGCCCGGTTCGCGGACCGCGGCGACGCGGCATCCGGAATCGACGATGCCGTCGGCGGCCTGGACGGACTGCTCGCCCTCGCCGACGAGCTCGGCCCGGCCGAGAAGGCGCCCACGTCCCGCGACGGGTCAGGAAGACGCGCGCCGACGATGCCGCTGATCGAGATCGCGCGCGCGAAGACCAAGCCAGAGGCACTCGAGGGTCTCGAACGGTGGAAGTCGAAGCATCCGCAGGTCGTGAAGCTGCTGGGGCCCGCAGATGTGATGGTCGATGGGATGCGCGGATCCAGTTCGCTCTGGTACCGGATCCGGGTGAACCTCCAGCACGTGCCCGAGGACGAGCGGCCGGATCAGGCAGAGCTCGAAGTCGACTACGACCCCTGGAAGCGTGCCCCCGGCAACCACTGACAATAGGGCAGGTCGGTACCGACGGGCCTAGTGCTCGCCCTTGATCACGAAGTAGGAACCGCGGATGACGCCGGCCAGCTTCGATTTCTGGCGCGCGAATTTGAAGCGCGTCGCCAGCTCCTCGGGAACCTCCATGCCTTCGGCGAGTTTGAACCCGACCGCTCGTTTCTGCCCGTCCTCGATCGTGTACATCACGTTGATCGAGAGCCCGGACTCATAGAACACGTACGCCATGCGAATACCGTCGACTTCGAAGGCGGTCGCCTCGAGCGGGCGGGAGTCGATGACGATGTCGCGCTCGTCCCTGAGGATGCGACTCACCCACTCGACCACCTCAGGAGCCTCGTCCGCAGGGCTCACCGTGAAGACGTGGTCGTACTTGTTCCTGAAGTAGCGGGCCTCGTTCGCACGCAACCCGGCGAGTGCCGGAGCCACTGGAGACGATTCGAGACCGGCCGACGAGACGTTCTCGAAATCGACGATGTGCGACATGCGGTCCCCTTGATCTGTGACGGTGCAACAACGCTAGCGCAACGGCCCGGCATGCCCGTGACCGTGGGCGTGCACGCGTGGCTGTGGGCCGACCGCGCTCGAGCCCGTCGATGGCCTTTCGATGGGCGCCGGGGCCGGAGTACGATGACCCCATGTCCGGTCGCTTCGTCGCACGTACACTGTCCGTCGCCGCATTGGGTGCGCTCCTCATCGCCTTCGGGACACCCTCAGCCCTCGCCGCACCCCAGGCACCGCCCGGTCACGTCGAGGATGTGATCACGCTGCCCGACGGGTTCCAGCCCGAGGGGATCGCGATCGGCCCTCGCGCCAGGGGATATGTCGGCTCACTCGTCGACGGCGACGTCTACGTCTTCGATGTGCGCACCGGCCAGGGAATCACGACCCTTCAGGGTCCCGGCACGCAGTCAGTCGGCCTGAAGATCGACAACCGGGGTCGGCTGTTCATCGCGGGCGGGAGTGCCGGTGAGGCGCGGGCCGTGGATGCGGCCACCGGCGACGTCCTTCGGAACTACACCCTCACCACCGCGCCGTCGTTCGTGAACGACGTCGTCCTGACTCACGACGCCGCGTGGTTCACCGACAGCTCGCAGGCGCAGCTCTACAAGCTCCCCCTCGGACCGGGCGGCGCGCTTCCGGAGCCGGACGCGGTGAAGGTCGTCCCGCTGTCTGGCGACTGGGTGCAGCAGCCGGGCTTCAACGCCAACGGCATCGCCGAGACTCCGAACCACCAGGCGCTCCTCGTGATCCAGTCGTCCACCGGCATCCTGTTCCGTGTCGATCCCGAAACCGGCGTTGCGACGGCCGTCGACCTGGGCGGTGCCGTGCTCACGAACGGCGACGGACTGCTCGTCGTCGGACGCACGCTGTACGTCGCACAGAATCTGTCGAACACGGTCGCCGTCATCCACCTCAACGCAGCAGGCACCGGCGGTCAACTCGTCGACCGGCTGACCGACCCCGACTTCCAGGTGCCGACGACGATCGCGCGGTTCGGCAACGGGCTCTACCTGCCGAACGCGCGCTTCGACACTCCCCCGACGCCCGACACCATGTACTCGGTGGTGCGCATCGATCGCTGACGGCAGTTGGACATTGAAACGGAATGCCACGACGTTCCGCAGCCAGCCGGGGCCCCACAGGAGGTTTCAGATGGCACACAAGCGAAGCCCAGTGCCAGCGGGGTTGCCCAGTGTGCACGACCGAGATCCCTCACGTGTGTTCTGGATGGAGCTGTTCTTCGACCTGATCTTTGTTGCGCTCGTGGGACAGATCGCCCACGGACTCCACACACATCCCAGCATCGCAGCGCTCGGCATCTTCTTCGCCCTGTTCGCGTCCATCTGGTGGTCGTGGGTGAACCTCACGTTCGCGGTGAATATCATGCCCGAGCTGACTCGCCGGCAACTCACCGTCATTATGCTGTCCGCCATGTTCGCCGTCGGGGCCATCGCTGTCGCGGCACCCGAAGCTACAGACAATCGGGCCTGGCTCTTTGCTGCCGGCAACGTCCTGCTGCGACTCGTCTTGCTCGTGCTCTGGATCTGGCAACGGTGGAACCGGACCGCAAGTCGCTGGCGCATCCTCGTCTACAACGGCGCGACAGCCGTACTGTGGTTTGCGTCGGTTTTCGTCCCGGCACCAACCAACTTCGTCATCTGGGCGATCGCCATCGTGCTCGAGGTCACAATGCTGATCTCGAGCATGGCAAGTTGGGCAGGAGACGTTGTCCAACGCATCAACGTGGAACACCTCACGGAGCGGTTCGGGCTGCTCGTCATCATCGTGCTGGGCGAGTCGGTGCTGTCGACGGTCTCTGCGCTCAACGAGGATTGGACGTGGGAATCGGGCCTGACCGCCGTGTTCGGGCTGGTCATCGCCTCGCTCCTCGCCTGGACGTTCTTCATGTATAGCGCGAATGCCATGCAACAGGGGCTGGAGAAGCTTCAGCGAGCCGGGGACTCCGGTGGGATCCGAGACACCGTCGGATTCCTGCCCTTCCTCCTGGTGGCGGGGGTGACTGTGATCTCGGGCGCTCTCGCGGTGGCGATCGCTCACCCCGATGAACCACTGCCCGTTGCCTCGTCGCTGTCCCTCGGTGGCGGCATTTCGCTGTTCTACCTGACCAACGCACTCATTGCCCTTCGGTTCGGCCGGGCATCCCGGCGCGCGTACGCGTGGGCCGGCCCTGCCGTCGGGCTCGGCGTTGTTCTGGCTGGGGTGGGCGTGGTCTGGGACGCAACGGCAACGGTGATCGGCGCGGCAATCATCCTGTCGATCATCGTCACCGTCACGGAGATCCCGACTCGCCTGGAACGTCTGCGAGCGGACTAGACAACTGCGAGCATTCAACGCAGGCCGTCGGGAGCCCTATACGTTGAAACGGAATTCCAACACGCCGCCGTTCCATCTGACGAAGTGGTCTGGGTGAAATGCGAGGACCTCCGTGGAGCTCAAACGAGCCTGAGCAGCCACGTCGTCGCGGAGGTCCCCGCCTACTTCTGTCGTCTTGTGCAGCTGAGGCGACTGCACCATCCCCCGCTACATCTCGAGAGGTTCAGTTCCTCATCCCTAGTCGATCGGCTTTCCGATTGCGTCGATGTCCTGATCTGCTTCAGCGATCGTCGCGCGCTCCTTTACGAGATCAAGGTTGCGGCAGAGCAGCCAGTAGATCACGCCGCCGACCGGGATCCCGATGAAGAAGGCGAGGTCCACTCCGCCGAGCGCGGTGAAGATGGACCCCTCGAACACTCCAGGAATGGACATGAATGGCAACATCGCGATGACGGCTGCAACGTAGGAGACGATGCCCCGCCAGCTCCACAAGCCGTACATGCCATCTCGCCGGAACATCTCGGTCACCGAGTAGTGGCCGCGACGCACGAAGAAGAAGTCCGTGAGGTTGACCGCGGTCCACGGCCCCATGAGGTACGCGAGCACGATCAGCACGGTGTACAGGTTGTTGTAGAGGAAGTCGGTCGGCACGAGCGCGGCAGCCACCGCACCGGTCAGACCGACTATCAAGATCGTGATGACCCGGATGCGACGCGTGGGGCGAACAGGACGGATGCTGTCGAGCGCGGTGATGAGCGTGAGCGAGCCACCGTAGACGCACATCGCCATGAGGCCGATGAGGCCGAGTCCGCCGAAGATGAGCACGAGCTCACCGAGCCCGGGGAAGACCAGCTTGCCCGTCTCCACGAGGCTCACGGCGAAGCCCGTCGCGTCGCCTTCGAGACGCTCGCTCAGCCCGGGTGTGCGCTCAAGCAGCAAGGGCATCAGCGACGCTGCAACCGCTCCGATCGCCATGAACGAGAAGAGCCCTAAGAACAGCCCACCGGACGTTGTTGCGACAATCGTGCTTCGCTTCGTGTTGGCCGGCATGTAGCGCGAGTAGTCCGAGACGAAGAACGCCCAGGTGAGCTGGTAGGCGGCGGCCGCAGTGACCACGGCCAGGAATGGGCCAACCTGGAAGGTTCCTGCCAGGTTGAAGAACTCGCCCGGGACCTGACCCAATGCGCCGAGGCCGATCACGTAGACAAGAATCACGACGATGAGGCCGTAGCTGATGTAACGCTGCGCAGCGTGCAACCAGTGGTAGCCGAAGATCGCGAGCACGAGAGCGACCAGGCAGACGATGATCGCCCATGGCGCTGCTCCGCCCCAGCCCATCCCTTCAGCGGTCACGCCGATCAAGTTGCCGCCGAGCACGACGTAGCCCCAGTACACGGCGATGGCCATGGCCCAGATGAATAGCGCACCGAAACGTCCGAACTGCGGACGGGACTGCACCATCTGCGGGAGGCCCAGGTGGGGTCCCTGGGTGGCGTGCGCCGACACCGGGATGGTGCCAAGAATCGTGCCCAGCGCCAGGCCGATGAGCGTCCAGGCCAGGTTGAGTCCGAGTGCGATACCGATTGCACCAGTTGCGATGGTGAGCAACTGGGCGCTCCCGGCGAACCAGACCGTCGACTGGTCAAACATCCGGCCTTTTCGTTCTCGAAGTGGAACGTAGTCGATGGATCGGGTCTCGACCCGACCAAGGAGGCCGGTTTCTTCTCGCGTGGTGGTCGTCATTGCAGATCTCCGTGGGTAGGCCAGTTGGGAGGATGGATCGGGCTGGTGCGGGCGCGTCGCCGGCGATCGCACAGTGCCTGTGCTGACATCGTTGTCTCTCGCGTCTCCATTGCCGCGTCTGCGAACAGGCCGCGTGCGCGGTCCTGACGCTCACGGTGGCATCGGGGGTGGAGAAGGGGAACTGTTCTCTCATCCGAATCACCGGGTGCACCTTGTCCAGGAGTATGAGGCCCTTGACTGCCGCGAATCCTGCGCTCGGCTTATTCAGAAGTACGTCAAAGGGGGTGGCTTAGTACCAGTCCACAATTCTGGAACCGCGAGCGGCTCCCTACCGTGGCATGGGAGTCCGCTGGCGCCAGTGGAGAGTGAGGGAGTCAAGACGATGATGTCACCAGTCGGAGCACCGAGTTCACGCACCTCGAGGGGTGTGATCGAAAACTTCGCTAGGGTTTCTGATTGCTTTGTTGGACCGGATGGTTTGGGCCCGGCTTCGGGTGCGAGGCGGCAGGATGTCGCGGATCCCGCCACCGCTGAACTGCTCGGCAGCTTCACGGAGCCGACCACTGAGCAGGTGGAGGGGGCCGTGGCGGGAGCGAACGCCTCACAGAAGACTTGGTATGCGGTGAGCGCCTTGGGACGCGCCGAACTTCTGCACGAGCTCGCCCACGAGATGCGCCTGCAGAGGGCGAGGATCGCCGAGATGATGACCCTGGAAACCGGCAAGCCGTTCAAGGAATGTGCCGACGAGCTCGGTTGGTCTGCGTCGGCCGTCGACTACTACGCCGAGCTCGGTCGCCACTCGATCGGAAGCATCCACGGCACCTCTGTCGCGGGACAAACGCATTACACGATGAAGGAGCCCATGGGCACCGTCGTCATCGTGCTCCCAGCCAACTTTCCCGCCCTCCTTCTGGTGTGGTCGGCGGCCGCAGCCCTCGCTGCAGGCAACTCGGTGATCGTCAAGCCGTCCGAAAACGCGACACTCACCACTCTCGCCTTCGTCGAACTGTTCGGCTCTCTCGGCTCAGGACTCGTGCAATGCCTCCCCGGCGGCGCCGACGTCGCCAAGCAGCTAGTCGGGCATCCGGACACGCACATGGTCGCCTTCACCGGAAGTGTGCCCACCGGGCGGGCCGTTGCCCGCACCTGCGCAGATTCCTTCAAGCCGCATCTGATCGAGGCATCCGGAAGCGATTCCTTCATCGTCATGCCCTCGGCGCCCGTCCAGGTGGCCGCCCGTGGTGCGGCCTTCGCCGCATTCCTCAACTGCGGCCAGGTGTGTACCTCGGCCGAGAAGATTCTGGTTCATGAAGACGTCTACGACGAGTTCATGGCGGCTCTCGTTCGCGAAGTCGAACGGCTGCGGATCGGGCACGGTCTCGACAAGGTCGACATCGGGCCGATGGAGAACGGGCGCGAACGTGAGCGGGTCGAGGGCCTCCTGGCGCGTGCCCTGGAGCAGGGTGCCCGGCTGGTGACGGGGGGCTCCCGCCCCGACCTGCCCGAGCACCTCGCAGATGGCTTCTTCTTTCAGCCGACCATCATCGATAACTGCACTGACGGCATGGAGCTGTACACGCAGGAGGTGTTCGGCCCGATCGCCCCGGTGTACAAGGTGGCAAGTTTCGATGAGGCGGTGCGGCTGACCAACAATTCGCCATTCGGTCTGGGCGCCACCCTGTATTCGACCGACATCCTCGAGATCGATCGCGCCCAGCGCGAAATCGTCACCGGCATGGTGTGGGTGAATGCCCCGCTCCTCGACAACGACGCGGGGCCATTCGGCGGCCGCAAATTGTCGGGGATCGGCAGGCAGCTCGGCGCGGAAGGCCTGGACACCTTCCGGCACGCCAAGCTGGTGATGATCGATCCCGCGGTGTCGGTGCAGGACTTCTGGTGGTTCCCATACCCTGACCACGAGGCCTGGTCGGCCGAAACCGACTGATCGTTGGTGGCCACTCGCACTTGCCTCAGCTCGCGCGGGTGGCCTCCCAGGCCTGATACGCGATCCAGAGCGCGGAAAGGTCAGATGACCGCGAGAGTTGGAGCCCCGTCTCTTCCTCGATGCGACGCAACCGGTAGGAGAGCGTTTGCCTGTGGATGCCGAGTTCGTCGGCCGTCTCCTGCCAGCGCCTGTCGTTGCGCAGGTACGCGAAGAGGGTTTCGCGCAGCTTGACGGTGGGTGCCTCATCCCGAGCGAGGGGCCCGAGCACGCCCGCGACGATCTCCGAGGCTTCGCGCAGCGATCGAGCCAACACCGAAATCGTCGTCCCTTCGAAGTCGCTCCACGCACGGTCGCTGCGCCTGCTGGCCTCGAAGACCTTGGTCGCCTCCTGGCTCGCCATGTGAACGTCCGCGTAGTTGGTGAAGATGGAGGATGCGCCGACATGTATCCCGAGGAACGTAACCAGTTCTCGTATCGCGGGAAGGACGGCGACGGGCACCATCGCCAGGTGGTTGGTGCGGTCGGCGCCGACGATCACGGGAAGCGTGCGTATCGCGACCGCGCGGGCGACTCGCGCATCCGGCTCGGCGAAGGCGAGCACCTGAAAACCGTTCGATGGCAGGTGCGGGTAAACCACCGCATCAAGCTCTGGCGAAACGGTGCCGTTGAGCAAGCCGAGCATGATGTTTTCGCCGAGCTCGACTCGGCGCTCGGCCGACCTCAGAACGCCGTCGACGGCAACCTCGAGCACCTTCCTGAGGTGCACCAGAATGAAACCGTCGAGTTCTTCGCCCGGATGTTCTGTGATGGTGAGGTCGGCCAGCCGATCGCCTCGCAACGGGTAGCGTCGAGACTCCTTTGCCGCGGTGGAAGGTTGTGGGAGTCGCGCCTCGAGTACCGGCAGGCCGGTGTGCCGATCCTCCACCTTGATGCCCACACGGAGGAATTCGGCGAGGTCACGCAGAAGTGTTTCCGGGTCGTGCCCAGACTCGGCGGCCAAGTGGTACAGCTTGCTGAGTTTGAGCACCTGAAGGGTCTGCGACGAGGTGTTCGCTGCGGCGACGTGGCGGGCGACGATCGCGTAGGGCGTCTGGGCGCCGGCGAGAATGACGGGGAACCCGCGGCGGTCGGCCTCTGCGAGCATCGCGTCACTCAACTCAGGCGCTGTCTCGTGATCGCCGATCACAATGCCGGCCAGACCTGCGTCGTCGAGGCGCCCAAGGAACGCGGTCTGCTCGCTCGCCTTCCTGGGCACGCACAGGCCCACTGTCATGAGCAGCTCGTCTGGTCCGAGCCATCGGGCTGGGTCGGCCATCTCGCAACTGTGCGCCCACAAGACCTCGCGATGGAGGCCGTCCGACCCGGCCAGCATCCGCAAGTCAAGGCTTTCAGTCGAGACGACGTCGTTGACCGTTAAGACCGTGTTCGCTCCGCTCATGAGCGCAGTGTAGTGCTCGCGACGACCGGTTTCAGACTTCGGGACAAAAGCGGATGGCCGTGGTGGGTTCGGGTGCTCACGCAGCTGAGTCCTATGCCTGGATGATCGACAACGACAGTTCATACAACAGCACTAATGCTGCGGGTGGCTCCGCTTCATAACCTCGATTCAGACCGAGAGTGGCTCCGACGGCGGAGCGGTGAGGACGTGAGTCGATGACGGGGAACACCCTCGCCACCAGCTTCAGCAACGGGAGCGTCTCATACTGGGTGGCCAGTGAAGGTCGGCCGCCGGCCCGTTCGCCCCTGCCCGGTGACATCGAGGCGGACGTCGCGATCGTCGGCGGCGGTCTCACCGGATTGTGGACCGCTTACTATCTCGCCGAGGCGGAGCCGGAACTCGAGATCGCGATCATCGAGAAGGAGTTCGCCGGGTTCGGCGCATCCGGCCGAAATGGTGGCTGGATGAGCGCAAAACCGGCAGGGATGTCCCGACAATACGCTAAGCGCGAAGGGACGGAGGGGGTGATCGCGTTGCAGCACGAAATGTTCGCTGCGGTCGACGAGTCTGTGCGAGTCGCCCGTGCGGAAGGCTTCGGCCAAGACGTTGTGCAGGATGGTCTGCTCCATGTTGCCACCAACAGGGCGCAACTCAGTCGAATGCGCACTTCGCTGGCGGCGCTACGCGACACGGGCTGGGATGGCGACCACCTTCTCGAGCTCACCCCGGCTGAGTTCGCGGATCGAATTCGGGTGGAGGGCGCGCTGGGAGGGTACTGGACCCGCCACTGTGCCCGCGTGCATCCGGCCAAGTATGTGTTTGGACTGGCTGCCGCGGTCGAACGCCGCGGTGTCACCATCTACGAGAACACCGCAGCCATCTCCATTGCTCCCCACACCGTGCGGACGAACCGAGGCACGGTGCGTGCAAAGCACATCGTTCAGGCTCTCGAGGGATACACCGGCAGTCTGCAGGGCCAGCGCCGACGCCTGCTGCCCATGAACAGCAGCATGGTGATCACCGAACCGCTCACGACCGACGAACAGGCGAGCATCGGATGGGAGGGCGCAGAACTGCTTGGGGACGTCGCGCACAGCTTCGCCTACCTGCAGCGCACGGCCGACGGCCGCATTGCGCTCGGCGGTCGAGGCGTGCCATACAATTTCAGTTCGAGCTTCGACCCTGACGGTCGCACGGCTGAGAAGGCGCTCAAGCAACTGGGCGAAAGGTTGCGCGAGCTCTTCCCCGGACTGTCGCAGACCCGGCTGCAGCACAGCTGGTCTGGTGTGCTCGGGGTGCCACGCGACTGGTCGGCGGCGGTTACCTTCGATGCTGCGAGCGGGATCGCGGTTGCGGGCGGATACGTGGGGCACGGATTGACCGGAACGAACCTCGCTGCACGCACCGTCCGTGACCTCCTGCTCGGCGAGCAGACCACGCTCACGCGGCTGCCCTGGGTCGGTCATCGGTCACAGAACTGGGAGCTCGAGCCGATCCGCTGGATTGGGGCTGCCTCGCTGTACGCTGCCTACCGTTTCGCGGATCGACGGGAGTACCGCAGCGGATCCGCGAGCACGCATCCGGCGGCACGCTTCGCGGACCTCCTTAGCGGCCGGGCCGGCTGAATGGATACGAAGCCGTCAACCCTGGTGAATCCGGAACCAATACGAGCGACCTCATCGCAATCGAGCAGCTGAGACCACGTGGCCCCAACCTCGGTGAAGACCTGTTGCCGGAACGGCCTCTGTATTCCGCCGGCCGAACGGCGGTAGCGGTAGTAGCGGTGGCCCGGTGAAACACGTGCTCGTGACGTCCGTGGCCTTGGAGGCCAAGGCCTCTTCGAAGTCTGCCGCCGCGTCACGGGCCTCGGGCGCTACCCCCCGTCGGCTCGACGCAGTCGCGACCCGACGACCACGAAGAAGGCGCCAAGCCCGGCAGCGAAGGCGCTGACTCCGTACGCAAGTACCGAGGTCATCAGGGAGGTGCGCAGCGATGCCGCGGTCGACAGTGCCGAGCTCTGGTTGCGCAGTTCGCGCGCCTCGTCGCTGCTTCCGTCGACACCACGCAGCGCATCACTGATATCCGCGAAGGTACGTCCGCCCGCGCCGCGCTCGGCGTTGCTCTTGATGACGAGCGCCTCGACGTAGGCAGTCACCGGGCCTTGAACCGGCTTGCCCGCGAGAATCGGTGCATTGCCGGGCACCGTGATCTTCTCGTCGCGTAACTGCTTCGTCACGGTGTACCAGGCACCTGCACCCGCAGCGATGAACAGCGTGCCAGCGACGATGGTGAGCCCCCCGACACTGCGGAGAGCGGAGATGGTGGCAGGAGATGTCATCGTTGATCCTTAGTTGTTGAAGCGGAACTGGACCACGTTCCGTAGCCGACCAAGCTCTTGTCGGAACGGCTCCGCAGCGGAGGTGGTCAAAGGGTTGTGCGCCCTTCGCCGAGGCTACCGCCTGAGTCATGCATCAATCTTCAACGTGTACTGATCTGGATGTTGCTGGTGGGATACCGATTTCCTCCACGTCATGGGTGCCGCAGCGCGTCTTTGTTGCGGTGGCGTGCTCGATGCGGCTCACGCGAAACCAGCGCATTTCGTCGCGCAGCTGGCACCAACCAACAAGATGCCAGTGGCCGTTCGTTGAGGCGAAGATTACTGGTTCGACGTCCCTGGTGGTCTTCTTGCCATCCTGTGCGGTGTAGCGCATGCGAACCACTTGTTGCTCAGACAGCGCTTCCTCAAGGGCCGATCTGACCGCCCGTGTTCCAGGCTGATCCGTGTTGACCCAGATGCGGCGTGCTAGTTCATCGACCTTTACTCGGGTCCGAGGATCAAGTACGTCCACGATCTTCCTGATGGCGACCGAGGCAAGATCAGCGTAGGGCGCATCAGGGGCAGCTGAAACCGCTGCGAGAAGAGCCACCGCCTGAGCGGGGGTCAGGCTCACAGGTGGGAGGTTAGCTTGGGAAGTCAGACCATATCCACCGCGAGGTCCCGGACGGGACCAGATCGGAGCCCCACTGTTTTCAAGCGCATCAATATCTCTCTTTATCGTGCGCACAGACACGCCAAACTCGTTGGCCAAACGGTCCGCCGTGCATCCACGAGACCCGCTGCGTCGCAGCATCTCCGACAATGCGTGGAGCCGCTCCACTCGTTTCATCTCTCCCACCGATCACGGAACCATGCCATAAATAGTGCCATACCGCTGTTCGAGAGGCGCGCGAGGATTGTGGCATGACAACAGACACGAGCAACCTGACGATGGTTCTGATTCCCGGCCACTGGCTGGGAGCATGGGCATGGGACGAAGTCCTGGAGCACCTAACGTCCTTGGGCCACAGGGCGATCCCGCTGACCCTGCCCGGCCTCGACGAAACAGATACCGACCGGGTGACCAGGACGCTGGACGACCAGGTGGCGGCAATCGAACAGGCCGCCACCGGCAGCTCAGGGCCAGTGGTGATCGTGGCACATAGCGGAGCCAACGCTCCGGCGAGTCTTGTGCTCGATCGGCACCCCGAGCTGGTCAGCCGTGTGATCTGGGTTGACAGCGGCCCAGCAACGTCCGGGGTCGCCTTTGCCCCCGACTTCCCAGAGGATATGGAGGAACTTTCGCTGCCACCCTTCGAGATACTCGGGGAGCAGGCCAGCATCGAGGGCCTGAGCGCCAACGTACTTGAGCGGTTCCGGGAACGCGCAGTGTCCGAGCCCGGAACTGTCCTTCGTCAGATTGTGCAACTCACAAATGATGCACGCTTCGACGTACCCACCACCTTCGTTTGTTGCTCAATCCCGAGTTCGCAGGTAATGGAACTGGTCAGGGCCGGTCATCCCATGTTCGCCGAGGTTGCCAATCTTAAGAGCGTTGACTACGTCGACCTTCCCACGGGCCACTGGCCCATGTGGAGTCGCCCATCCGACCTCGCTCACATACTTGCATCGGCATCCTCAAACAACTGATACAGCACGGATCTCCTTGGCTTCTTAGCAGCCGAACGGGTGGCAAAATGCGATGGGCCGCTGAGAACACGTGTTCTTAGCGGCCCATTATAAGTCCCAAGGGTCAGGAACTAGACATTGAATCTAAATTCAACGACGTCGCCGTCCTGCATCACGTAGTCCTTGCCCTCGATGCGAGCCTTGCCGTGGGCGCGGGCCTCCGCGATCGAACCGGTCGCGACCAGGTCGTCGAAGGAGATCACCTCGGCTTTGATGAAGCCCTTCTGGAAGTCCGTGTGAATCACGCCGGCAGCCTGTGGCGCGGTCCAGCCCTTGTGGATGGTCCAGGCGCGGGTCTCTTTCGGGCCGGCGGTCAGGTAGGTCTGGAGCCCGAGGGTGGAGAAGCCGATGTGGGCAAGCTGGTCCAGGCCGCTCTCCTCCTGGCCGGTCGACGCGAGCATCTCAGCGGCGTCCTCGGCGTCGAGCTCGATCAGCTCCGACTCGAGCTTCGCATCGAGGAACACCGCGTTCGCCGGGGCAACGAGGTCGGCGAGGGTCTTCAATTTCGCGGCGTCCTGCAAGACGGCCTCGTCGACGTTGAACACGTAGATGAATGGCTTCGCGGTGAGCAAGCCGAGTTCGTGGATCGGTTCCAGGTCGATGTTCGAGGCCGAGAGCGGCTTTCCGGAGTCGAGGAATGCCTGCGCCGCCTTCGCGGTGACGAGCACGGCGGGGTCGAGTTTGCGTGCCTTGATCTCCTTCTCGTAGCGCGCCTCGGCCTTCTCCAGCGTCTGAAGGTCGGCGAGGATGAGCTCGGTGTTGATGGTCTCCATGTCGCCGGCCGGGTTCACCGCGCCCTCGACGTGCACAACGTCGGGGTCGTCGAATCCGCGGATGACCTGCGCGATCGCATCCGCTTCACGGATGTTGGCGAGGAACTTGTTGCCGAGCCCCTCCCCCTCGCTGGCGCCGCGCACAATGCCGGCGATGTCGACGAACGAGACCGGGGCGGGCAGGACCCGTTCGCTGCCGAAGATGCCGGCCAGCACCTGCAGACGCGGGTCCGGCAGGTTCACCACGCCGACGTTCGGCTCGATCGTGGCGAACGGGTAGTTCGCCGCGAGAACCTGGTTCTTGGTGAGAGCGTTGAAGAGGGTGGACTTGCCGACATTGGGCAGTCCGACGATTGCAATAGTGAGAGCCACGATATTCAAGCGTACCGGCTCGCGCCCGGCGATCCTGAGCGGCAGTGTCCGAGGGCCGTGAGAGCATGAAAATGTGCCACTGAATTTCACCGCCATCGACTTCGAGACCGCCAATTCCTCCAGCGCCTCGGCCTGCTCCGTCGGGATGGTCAAGGTGCGGGACGGCCGCGTCGTGGACAGGGCGGCCTGGTTCATCCGGCCGCCGGCCGGCCACGACGAGTTCATGGAGTGGAACATCCGCATCCACGGCATCAGGCCGACGGATGTCGCCGGCGCCGCCACCTGGGACCGGCAACTCCCCGACCTGGTCGCGTTCGCCGGCGGCGACCACCTGGTTGCCCACAATGCCGGGTTCGACCTCGGCGTGATCAAGGCCGCGTCGATTGCGACCGGCCTCACGGTGCCCGACTTCAACTACGTGTGCAGCCTGCAGGTGGCCCGGCGCACCTACCACCTGGATTCCTACCGGCTGCCGGTGGCGGCCATGGCGGCGGGGTTCGAGGACTTCGCCCACCACGATGCACTCGCCGACTCGGAGGCGTGCGCGGCCATCATGATCCACGCGGCGGCCCGGCACGAGGTCGAGACACTCGAGCAGCTCGCCCATGTCACCCGGGTGAAGGTCGGTGCGATCGGGCCGGTGGCCACGCAGGCGCTGGCGTCGACGCACGGTCCGATGGCGCTGAGCTGACCCGCCCGGCCCTGCCATGTGCCTGCCGGGCGGACTGCCATGCGCCTGACGGTGCCTGCCGGGCGGCTCGGTCGTTGACGACTCCGCCGTTGACGGGACGACTCGGCCGTTGACGACTCAGCCGTTGACGGCGCGCGGGCCCGGCTCGAGTTCGGCGACGAATTCGAACGCCACCAGTTCCCGGGGTGTCTCCTCGACGCCCAACAGCGGGGCAAGCACCTTGGATTCGTCAAGGGCGTTCAGCTTCCGCGCGGTTGGCAGCACCTGGCGCTCCATCGACCCGACGAATCCGTTGTAGTCCTTCACGGTCCGTTCGATCGACCGGCCCAGCTTCTCAATGTGCGTCGCCGTGGTGGCCAGGCGCGAATAGAGTTCCTTGCTCAGGTCGAACAGCACCTTCGCATCCTCGGTGAGAACGTCTTGCTGCCAGCTGAACGCCACGGTCTTCAACACCGACCACAGGGTCACCGGAGAGGACAGCGCGACCCGGCGCGAGAAGGCGAACTCCATGATCGACGGGTCGGCCTCCATCGCCGATGACACCAGCGATTCGCTCGGGATGAATGCGATCACCATCTCCGGGGACGCATCGAGTCCCTGCCAGTAGGCCTTGCTGCCGAGGGCGGAGATGTGGTCGCGCACCGCTTTGACGTGCGCCTTCATGAACGCCTCGCGCTGTGCACCCTCGGCGCCGGTCGCGGTCACCGGGATCCGGCTCGCCTCGAGGTAGGCGGTGAACGGGACCTTCGCGTCGACGGCGATGTTCTTGCCGCCCGGCAGGTGCACCACCATATCGGGACGGCCGGCGCCCGCGTCCGAGGAGATGCTGGACTGCACCTCGAAGTCCACCCGTTCGATCAGCCCGGCCGCCTCCACCACGCTGCGCAGCTGGGTCTCGCCCCACACCCCGCGGGTGCTGTTCGCCCGAAGGGCCGAAGCCAGCGACTCCGCTGTGCTGCGCAGGCGCTCTTCCGACTCGGTTGCGCTTCGCAACTGCTGGCTGAGTTCACCGTGCTGGAGGCTGCGCTGGGATTCGAGCTCGGTGACTTTCTGCTGCATCTCCTGCAGGCTCTCCTTCACCGGGGCAAGCGCCTGGAGCAGCTTGCTCTCCTGCTTCTCCCGCTCGAACCGCAGCTCCTCGTCAGCCCGCTGCCGGTCGACCAGTTCCCGGTACTGCCGTCCGGCGTCGACGACCTGGGATCGCAGTCCGTCGGCGGTCGCCTGCACGGCGGCGAGTTCTTCGCGGAGCAGGGCATGCACTTCAACGTCCCGGGCGCGGGCGGCGGCCAGGTCGAGCTGGTGCCTGGCCTCGACCACCGGGTCGGCCCCGGTGGCCACGGTAGCGCGCCGGCGCTGGCCGAGGACCGCGGCGGCGAGCGCGCCCAGCGTCGCACCGATGACGAGGCCGATGACGAGTGCGAGTGGATCCATGCCTTCAGTGTGACAGCGGCCACCGACAAAGCTGCGGTGGCATGGATGGCCTGTCGGCCCCACGCTGCTGAGGGGTCAGTCAGGTCCCCGCCGGCAGGACGCGGGTCACAACCACTTCTCGGCGAGGTGTTCCGCGATCACCCGACGTTGTGTACCTGAACGTGACCGCAGCACGATGCTCTCCGTGCGGATCATCGGCCCCACCCGGCGCACACCGTCGACCAGCCCGCCATCCGTCACACCGGTCGCCACGAAGAACGTGTTGTCCCCACGGACCATGTCCTCGATCTCGAGCAGCTTGTCGACATCGAGGCCGGCCGCACTGGCATTGGCTCGTTCCTCGTCGGTGCCCGGGGCGAGCCGGCCCTGCATGAAGCCGCCGATCGCCTTGAGGGCGCACGCCGTGGTGATTCCCTCCGGACTGCCGCCGATACCGACGCACATGTCGATCCTGGTCTCGTGCCGGGCGGCGTTGATGCCGCCGGCCACGTCACCATCGAGCATCAGCCGGGTGCCGGCGCCGGCGGTGCGGATCGCGTCGATCAATCCGATGTGGCGGGGGCGGTCCAGCACGGCGACCACGATCTCACCGACCGGCTTGCCCGTCGCCTTGGAATACTCGCGGATGTTGTCGCCGATCGACTGGTCGAGGCTCACCACACCACGGCCGGCCGCGCCGGTCACGATCTTGTCCATGTAGAAAACGGATGACGCGTCGAGCATGGTGCCGCGGTCGGAGACGGCAATCACCGACAGTGCGTTCTGACGACCGGCCGCGGTGAGGCTGGTGCCGTCGATCGGGTCGACCGCGATGTCGCACGCGGGCCCCCGGCCGTTCCCGACGTGCTCCCCGTTGAAGAGCATCGGGGCCTTGTCCTTCTCCCCCTCGCCGATGACGATCACGCCGTCGAAGTTGACGGTGCCGAGGAACACACGCATGGCGTCGACCGCTGCGCCATCCGCTGCATTCTTGTCACCGCGGCCGATGAACGGCACGGCGCGGATCGCGGCGGCCTCGGTGGCCCGCACCAATTCCATCGCGAGGTTGCGGTCTGGGTGCGAATAAAGCGTGGCGTTGTCTGATTCTGTGCTGTTCACAGGATGGTCCTTCCCGGACGAAACGTGTCGTGAAAACGTGTCAGTGGCGAGGCCCGACAATGGACCAGCGCTGGAAACCAGGGCCGCCGTTCCCACCCTAGCGGGGCTGCGGCAGCCGGCGCCAAGCGGGATGACGCCAGAGCACGGCAGGCACGAGGCTCGCACAGTCAATAGACTCGAACCGTCGGTAGTAATCGGCCTGTCAGAGCTGCTAGTTCGGATTCCAAGGAGACGCAATGCCCATCGCCACCCCAGACCAGTACGCGGAAATGCTGAACAAGGCAAAGGACAAGGGATTCGCCTACCCGGCATTCAACGTGTCCTCGTCGCAGACCATCAACGCCGTGCTGCAGGGACTGACCGAAGCCGGCTCTGACGGCATCATCCAGGTCACCACCGGCGGCGCCGACTACTTCGCCGGACACACCGTGAAGAACCGCGCTTCGGGAGCCCTCGCGTTCGCCCGTTTCGTGCACTCCGTCGCGGACAACTACCCGGTCACCGTCGCCCTGCACACCGACCACTGCCCCAAGGGCGCCCTCGACGACTTCGTGATGCCCCTGATCATCGCCTCAGAAGAAGAGGTCAAGGCTGGACGCAACCCGATCTTCCAGTCCCACATGTGGGACGGCTCGTCGGTGCCGCTGGCCGAGAACATCGAGATCGCCCGCGACATGCTCAAGCGCACCCAGGCCATCAACGCCATCCTCGAGGTCGAGATCGGCGTCGTCGGCGGAGAGGAAGACGGCGTCAGCCACGACATCAACGAGCACCTCTACACCACGCTCGACGACGCGATCGCCCTGGTCGACGCGCTGGGCCTCGGCGAGAACGGCCGCTACATGGCCGCGCTGACCTTCGGCAACGTGCACGGCGTCTACAAGCCGGGCAACGTGAAGCTTCGCCCCGAGCTGCTGAAGGACATCCAGGACGGCCTGCAGGCCAAGTACGGCACCGGCGCGAAGCCGCTGGACCTGGTCTTCCACGGCGGATCCGGTTCAACGGATGCCGAGATCGCCGAGGCCGTCGCCAATGGCGTCGTGAAGATGAACGTCGACACCGACACCCAGTACGCCTTCACCCGCTCGATCGCCGACTACATGCTGAAGAACTACGACGGCGTGCTCAAGGTCGACGGCGAGGTCGGCAACAAGAAGCTCTACGACCCGCGCGCCTGGGGCAAGATCGCCGAGTCGGCGATGGCCGCCCGCGTTGTCGAAGCGACCCGCCAGCTCGGCTCGGCCGGCCACTCGGGAAGCTGAGGCGTGCCGCTGTCCCGCACGCACCAATCGGAGCACCGCAATGACTGATGGCACCGGATCCCCTCCGGCGGGCACCCCGCCGGAGGACCGGCGCCCGCGCCCGAAATACGGCGAGCTGGCCCCGGAGGGCTGGAATTGGAAGCCGCCGGCCGACCCGCGCCACAACGGGCTACAGCCGACGAGCCCGTCGACGGGCCAGCCGACGGGCCCGCAGCCACCCCAGCCGGCGCAGCATCCGCTGCAACGCGGGATCGTGCAGCCTGGCCAGTTCGGCGAACGCGGAGCGCCGGGCTGGGACCGGCCGGTCACGGTGGGCCTCCTGATCTTCGGGCTGCTCGGCACGTTCTTCACGGTGTCGGTGCTGAACGCGCTGCCGCAGGCCGTGCAGATGCTCTACACGCAGGACGGGCTCGGAACCTACGAGCCGGCGGCATCCGTCGGCGCACTGATCACCGGCGGCATCGTGGTGCAGGCCCTGGTCTGGCTGGCGACCGCCGCGATATCGATTCTGCTGGTGGTGCGACGGCGACGCGCGTTCTACGTGCCGCTGATCGGCGGTGTGGTCGCGTTCGTGGCGATTTTCGTGTTCATGGCGATCATCCTGGCCTCGGACCCGACGCTGCTCGAGTTCTACGGCCGTCCCTAGCCTCGAACCCTTAACTCGCCCTCGCCCTCGCCCTCGCGAATCCCCTCACTCGCCGCCGAAACCGCACTTGTTGGGGTTATGGCGCCCGAATAAGCCCAACAAGTGCGGTTTCGGCGAGGGAGGGGCTAGGGGGTGGCGCGGGTGTGGCCGCCCAGGGCGCGCGGGTCGACGTCGCCGCTGCGGCCCTTCCGCAGTTCCTTGGGAAGCGAGAAGATCAGGTCCTCTTCGGCCGTCTTCACTTCCTGCACATCGCCATAGCCGGCATACTCGAGGTCGGCCAGCAACTCCTGCACCAGTTCTTCCGGCACGGATGCCCCGCTCGTCACACCGACGGTGGTCACCCCGTCGAGCCACTCCTGCTTGACCTCGCTGGCATAGTCGACCCGGTAGGCGGCCTTGGCGCCGTACTCCAGCGCCACCTCGACCAGGCGCACCGAGTTCGAGGAGTTCGCGGAGCCGACCACGATCACCAGGTCGGAGTCCCGCGCGACCTTCTTGATCGCGACCTGCCGGTTCTGGGTGGCGTAGCAGATGTCGTCGCTGGGCGGGTCCTGCAGGTTCGGGAAGCGGGCGCGGAGGCGGCGCACGGTTTCCATGGTCTCATCGACACTCAGCGTGGTCTGGGAGAGCCAGACCACCTTGTTCGGGTCACGCACTACGATGGTGTCGGCTTCGTCCGGGCTGCCGACGAGGGTGGTGTGCTCCGGGGCTTCGCCGGCCGTGCCCTCGACCTCTTCGTGGCCTTCGTGGCCGATCAGCAGGATCTCGAAGTCGTCGCGGGCGAACCGCACCGCCTCGCGGTGCACCTTGGTGACCAGCGGGCAGGTAGCGTCGATGGCCTGGAGGCCGCGCTCGGCGGCGGCGTTGACGACCGCAGGGGAGACGCCGTGCGCGCTGAAGACGATGTGCGCGCCGGCGGGAACTTCGTCGACCTCGTCGACGAAGATGGCACCCTTCTTCTCGAGCTCGGTGACCACGTGGATGTTGTGCACGATTTGTTTGCGAACGTACACCGGGGCGCCGTAATGCTCGAGGGCCTTCTCCACGGCGATGACCGCCCGGTCGACGCCGGCGCAGTAACCGCGCGGGGCGGCCAGCAGCACCCGCTTCTGTCCGACCGCGGGGGTATCCTTGAGCCTGCCCTTGACGCTCGGAATCCGGGGCATGCCAAGGCCGATCACCGGCGTATTCGTAGTCACCGATCCAGTGTACGTGAGGGCGCCTGGACATCGGCCTGAGCGTCCGGGGCCGTGGCTGAACGCCGGCCGACCACCATGTACACCCGCGGAAGGAATCACAGATGACCGACGCACCGCCCACCCTGGAGGCGCCCTGGCCGGTGGCATTGCTGTCGAACAAGATCCGCGGCTACATCGAACGCCTCGGCACCGCGTGGGTCGAGGGCGAACTCACCCAGTGGGGCCTGAGCGGCGGAAACGTCTACGGCAAGCTGAAGGACCTCACCGAGGACGCCACCGTGAGCTTCACCGTCTGGTCGTCGGTGCGGGCCAGACTCACCAGCGACTTCAAACAGGGCGACCGCGTGATCGCCTTGATCAAGCCCAACTACTGGGTCAAGGGCGGCAGCCTCACCATGCAGGTGTACGACTTGCGCCACGTCGGCCTCGGCGACCTGCTCGAGCGCCTGGAGCGGTTGCGGCGCCAGCTCGCCTCGGAGGGCCTGTTCGACGCCTCTCGCAAGAAGCGACTGCCGTTCCTGCCGCACTGCATCGGCCTGGTCACCGGCAAGGACTCCGACGCCGAGAAAGACGTCATCCGCAATGCCCAGTTGCGCTGGCCGGCCGTGAACTTCAGGGTCATCCACGCCGCCGTGCAGGGCGACCGAACCGTCAGCGAGGTCACCGCTGCGATCCGGCGGCTCGACGCCGACCCGGAGGTCGACGTCATCATCGTGGCCCGGGGCGGCGGCGATTTCCAGAACCTGCTCGGCTTCAGCGATGAGCGCCTCGTGCGTGCCGCAGCGGCCTGCGCCACCCCCCTGGTCAGCGCGATCGGGCACGAGAACGACCGCCCGCTGCTCGATGACGTTGCCGACCTGCGGGCGTCGACGCCGACGGATGCCGCCAAGCGCGTCGTCCCTGACGTCACCGATGAGCTCAACCGGGTTCACCAGGCCAGGGCCCGCTTGAGTTCCCGGCTCACCGGCATCCTGCACCACGAAGTCGACCGGATCGGGCAGCTTCGCACCAGGCCGGTGCTCAGCGACGGCAGGTGGATCGTCAACACCCGGGCCGAAGACCTCACCCGTTACGTGGCCCGCGGAACGGAGCTGTCGGCCCGGGTCGTGGAGAGCGCGGGATCGGTGATCGCCGACCTCCGCTCGCACCTGCGCGCCCTGTCGCCTCAGGGCACACTGGACCGGGGGTACGCCATCGTGCAGCTGCCCGACGGTCATGTGCTGCGAGATCCGGGGCAGGCGCCGGCGGGCACAGGGCTGGTCCTCACCCTCGCCGAGGGGACGCTGGCCGCGGCGTCGACCGGCATGGCGTCGACCGGCGCCGGCCCTGGCGACGCGGTCGACGCGGAATCCACTGTCAGCCGGTCGAAATAGAATGGGAGCCATGACCCAGCCTGCAGACACCAGCGCCCTGAGCTACGAGCAGGCGCGTGACGAACTCGTGCGCGTGGTCGGCGAACTCGAGCAGGGTTCCGCCACCCTCGAGCAATCCCTGGCGCTGTGGGAGCGCGGCGAAGCCCTCGCCCGGCGCTGCGAAGAGTGGCTGATCGGCGCGAAGGCACGCCTCGACGCTGCCCGAGCCGGCCAGGCCGCCGCCGCCGCACCAGTCCGCGCCACGACCCCACCCGCATCGTCCGCGACACCCGCCTCGTCCGCGGCATCCGCCGAATGAGTCCCGCCAGGCCCCCGCGTATCGTCGCCGAGCTCGGCCGCCCGGAGACGCCGGAAGAGACCGCCGCGCGCCTGGCCGAGAACTCCCGCAAGTACCGCGCCCGCAAGACGATGAACAACTTGGTGCTGTCCCTGCTCGTCACCCTGGCCGCGGTGCTGGTGCTGGTGCTCCTCGTGCCGCGGAGCGACACCTCGTCCGTGAGCACCGTCGACTACCACCAGGTCGCGCAGCAGGCTCAGCACGGGATCGACGAACCGCTGGCGGACCCGAGGCTGCCCGACGGCTGGCGAGCCAACGAGGCGGAGTGGCGCACCGGCGGCTCCGACCAGGTTCCTTCCTGGTACATCGGCCTGCTCACCCCGCGCGACCAGTTCATCGGACTCACCCAGGCGATCAACGCGAATCCGTCCTGGCTCGCCGACGCCTTACAGCGTCAGGCCGCCACCGGCACCGTGACCATCGACGGCATCACCTGGGACGTGTACCGCAACACGGTCAAGGAAGCCGACCGCGGCAATTTCGACTACGCGCTGGTGACGGCATCCGCTGACAGCACCTATCTGCTGGTTGGAACGGCGACCGAAGCCGAGTTCGCCGCGCTCGCGGGGGCCCTGGCCGACCAGATCGCACGGAACGGAGCCGGCTCATGAGCGAATCGACCGGAGCGCACACCACCCCGGCCAAGGCCTGGAACGAGATGCGCCGCGGCAATGAGCGTTTCGTCGCAGGCGAGCCTCGGCACCCCCGCCAGGACGTAGAACGCCGCGCCGAACTGGCCGGCGCACAGGCCCCGCACGCCGCCCTCTTCGGCTGCAGCGACTCACGGCTGGCCGCCGAGATCATCTTCGACAAGGGGCTCGGCGATCTCTTCGTCATCCGCAACGCCGGGCAGATCATCTCGTCCTCGGTGCTGGGTTCGCTCGAGTACGCCGTCGCCGTGCTCAAGGTGCCGCTGATCGTGGTGCTCGGCCACGACGCGTGCGGTGCGGTGCGGGCCGCGATCGACTCCCAGTCGGCGGACGCTCCATTGTTGCCCGCGCACATCGACCACCTGATCCAGAAGATCGTGCCGGCCGTGCGCCGGGTCAGCGGGGTGACGGATGCCTCGCCGCTAGACACGCAGACCATCGACGCGTCCTTGGTGGGCCGGGAACACCTCCGCGACACCATCGCCGAGATGCTGAAGCGGTCGGAGTTGATCAGCGACGCCGTCGCAGCCGGTACATTGGCTATCGTCGGCGCCAACTACCGACTGCTCGAAGGGCGCGCAGACGCCGACGTCATCGTCGGCTCCGTTTAGGCAGCAGAAGACGCATGTCGGCACAACGCCGGCACACAACAGGCGCGTGAGCGCCGCTTGACCGAAAGGGAACACACCGTGGTGGAGAACTCCGCAGGCGACGGATACCGGATCGAACACGACACGATGGGCGAGGTGCGCGTGCCGACGGATGCGCTGTACGGCGCCCAGACGCAGCGTGCGGTGGAGAACTTCCCCATCTCGGGTTCGGTGCTTGAGTCGGCGCAGATCGCCTCCCTCGCCCGGATCAAGAAGGCCGCCGCCCAGGCAAACGCCCGGCTCGGCGTGCTCGACGGCGCCATCGCGGACGCCATCGCCGGGGCCGCCGACGAGGTCATCAGCGGACGCCACGACGACCAGTTCCCGATCGACGTCTACCAGACCGGCAGCGGCACGTCGTCGAACATGAACATGAACGAGGTGCTGGCCACCCTCGCCACGCGCAGCCTGGGCAGCCCGGTCCACCCCAACGACCACGTGAACGCGTCGCAGTCGTCGAACGACGTGTTCCCGACATCGGTTCACATCGCCGTGACCAGCGCCCTGATCGACGACCTCATCCCGTCGCTCGACCACCTCGCTGTTGCGCTCGAGGAGAAGGCGACGGCGTGGGCCGGGGCGGTCAAGGCCGGCCGCACCCACCTGATGGACGCCACGCCGGTGACGCTCGGCCAGGAGTTCGGCGGCTACGCCCGCCAGATGCGGCTCGGCATCGAGCGCGTGCGCACGATGCTCCCCCGGGTGGCCGAAGTGCCGCTCGGCGGCACGGCGGTCGGCACCGGCATCAACACGCCGGCCGGGTTCCCGCAGCTCGTGATCGAGCTCCTCGTCGCCGACACCGAACTGCCGATCACCGAGGCACAGGACCACTTCGAGGCGCAGGCCAACCGGGACGGCCTGGTCGACGCATCCGGTGCCCTGCGCACCATCGCGGTCAGCCTCACCAAGATCTGCAACGACCTGCGCTGGATGGGTTCCGGCCCGAACACCGGGCTCGGCGAGATCTCGATCCCCGACCTGCAGCCGGGTTCCTCGATCATGCCCGGCAAGGTGAACCCGGTGATCCCCGAGGCCGTGCTGATGGTGTGCTCGAGGGTGATCGGCAACGACGCCACCATCGCCTGGTCCGGCGCGTCGGGCTCCTTCGAGCTGAACGTCGCGATCCCGGTGATGGGCACCGCGCTGCTGGAGTCGATCCGCCTGCTCGCCAACGCCACCCGGGTGCTGGCCGACAAGACCATCGACGGCCTCGAGGCCAACCTGGAACGGGCCCGCGCGCTCGCCGAGTCCTCGCCGTCGATCGTCACCCCGCTGAACCGGGTGATCGGCTACGAGGCCGCCGCGAAGGTGGCTAAGCACTCGGTGGCGCAGGGCATGACCGTGCGCGAGGCCGTCATCGATCTCGGCTTCGTCGAGCGCGGCGAGGTCACCACCGAGCAGCTGGACACGGCTCTCGACGTGCTGAGCATGACCCGCCCGCCCCAGGCCCAGCCCTGACCTCAGCCCTCCGCCCCCG
Source organism: Glaciibacter sp. 2TAF33 (assembly GCF_052114945.1). NCBI lineage: Bacteria > Bacillati > Actinomycetota > Actinomycetes > Micrococcales > Microbacteriaceae > Glaciibacter > Glaciibacter sp. 2TAF33. Next base: position 167,002 of record NZ_JBFRFS010000007.1, on the reverse strand, counting down.
GCTCGACGCCGGCCCGCTTCGTGCGCCTCCCAACCGCTGAAGGGTCACATATCGACCTTCACCACCCCGGGAAGGTCGATTCGTGACCCCTCACGATGTCCAGGTCGCGAAAGCGGGGGTGATCAGCGGCGCCAGGGCGACGGATGCCCAGTAGCCGGCCAGCAGGAACGGGCCGAACGGGATCCGGGTGCGAGGCCCGCTCCCCCGGGCCAGCAGGGCCGCAGCGCCCGCCACCGCACCGAGCAGGAACGCCACCATCACGCCCGCGACCGCCGCCGCCGCACTGATCACCCCGAGGGCGAGTCCGAGCACTCCGGCCAGCTTGACGTCGCCCATGCCCATCCCGCCGGCCAGGTTCATCAGCAGCAGGAAGATGAAGTACGCCGCGCCTGCCACCAGCGCCTCGAGCGGGATTCCACCGGCGGCCCCGGACAACGCCACTCCGGCGAGCGCAAACGCGTAGCCGGGCAGCACCAGCCGGTTGGGGAGGCGATGCTCGGCGGCATCGATGGCGATCAACGGCGCGGTCACGACGGCGAGGTAGCCGGCCGGCACGAGTGCCGGGTCCCAGCCGAGCCGCAGCCAGGCGAAGAGCAGCAGGAGCACGGCCGCGGTGACCCCGACGAGTCCTCCGACCCCGGTCCGGGCCCCCAACCCGCGGCGCTGCTGCGCCGTCCACTGGCCAAGGAACCGGCTCCGGAAACGGTGCGTCGCCTCGCGGCTGGGGGGAACCGCGGTGCGAGCGTTGTTGCCGGAGCCGGTCACCCTCGCAGGGTAGCCGCCGGCGGCATCCGCTCGCGGGAGTTATCCACAGGAGCTGCCGCCGGCCGGCACCTTGATGGGTCAGGCCAGGTCGTTGCCCTCCAGCATCTCGGTGACCAGGGCGGCGATCGCGCTCCGCTCCGACCGGGTCAGCGTCATGTGGGCGAACAGCGGATGCCCCTTCAGCGTCTCGATCACGGATGCCACGCCGTCGAAGCGTCCGACCCGGAGGTTGTCGCGCTGGGCCACATCGTGGGTGAGCACCACCCGGGAGTTCTGGCCGATGCGGCTGAGCACCGTGAGCAGCACGTTCCGCTCCAGCGACTGGGCCTCGTCGACGATCACGAAGGCATCGTGCAGCGAACGCCCGCGAATGTGGGTGAGCGGCAGCACCTCGAGGATGCCGCGGTCCATCACCTCCTCGAGCACATTCTCCGAGACCAGCGCGCCGAGGGTGTCGAAGACGGCCTGTCCCCACGGGTTCATCTTCTCGCCCTGGTCGCCGGGAAGGAAGCCCAGTTCCTGGCCGCCGACCGCGTACAGTGGCCGGAACACCATGATCTTCTTGTGCTGCTGCCGCTCGAGTACGGCTTCGAGCCCGGCGCAGAGGGCGAGCGCAGACTTGCCGGTGCCGGCCCGGCCCCCGAGCGAGAGGATCCCGATCTCGGGGTCGAGCAGAAGGTCGATCGCGAGGCGCTGCTCCGCCGAGCGGCCGTGCAGGCCGAATACGTCCCGGTCGCCGCGCACGAGTTTCAGCTCGCCCCGGCCGGTGACCCTGCCGAGCGCCGAGCCGCGCTCGGAGTGGATGACGAGGCCCGTGTTGACCGGCATGTCCTCGACCAGGCGGGTGTGCATCCGCTCATTGTCGTAGAGCTCGTTGATCTGGTTGGAACCCAGCGTGATCTCGTCGAGCCCGGTCCATCCGGAGTCGACGGCCAGTTCGTGCCGGTATTCGTCGGCGGCGAGACCGACCGATGACGCCTTCACCCGCAGCGGGAGGTCCTTGGAGACCACGGTGACGTCGAGCCCGTCGCTGGCCAGGTTCATCGCCACGGCCAGGATCCGGGAATCGTTGTCGCCCAGCTGCAGCCCGGACGGCAGCACCGAGGTGCTCGAGTGGTTGAGCTCCACCCGCAGGCTCCCGCCCTCGCCGACCGGGATCGGGAAGTCGAGTCGTTCGTGCTTGACACGGAGTTCGTCGAGGTACCGCAACGCCTGCCGGGCGAAATACCCGATCTCCGGGTCGTTGCGCTTGGACTCCAGTTCGGTGATCACCACCACCGGGAGCACGACTGCATGCTCCGCAAAGCGGAAGATCGCCTTCGGATCAGACAGCAGTACTGAGGTGTCGAGCACGTAGGTGCGCTCGGCCTGCTTCACCGCCGTTTGGGACGATTCTGCCGTCTGGTTCGAGTTCTGGTAGTCGGTCTGATTCGCGGCCACAACCACTCCCACCCCGCGCATTCCTGCGCGGTTTCTTCGGCGAGTTGGCCACTAGCAGATATCGAGCCGTACTTATGTGGCCGTCTCGATCAGGTGCCGTACCTGATGTGTTTGACGCTACGTCCGGAACCTGAAAATCGCCAGTCCGACACGCGGGCCGTCACGCTCTGTTCACCGGGACGCGCCGCCCCCGTTGTGGGCGTTGACGATGCGGTGAAACCCTCGGTCAGTAGATGGCGGCGGTGGAATAGGACGTGAACGCGGCACGGAGCATGTCGAGCGTCTCCGACGAGGTTCCGGCGTGGATGCTCAGCCGCACCGTTCCGCCCCGGCTGGTCGCGGAGACACCGTGGTTGTGCAGCGACGCGGTCAGCAGGGTGAGCTGTTCCGCTGGCGGCTCGAGCACCACAATTCCCGCCCTCTCCCGCTCGTCGCGGGAGGACGCCACCGGCACGGTGAAATCGTCGGCGAGATCGATCACCCGGGTGACGAGGTCGGAAATCGCCGCCTCCACGCTCGCCACCCCGACGGCTTCCAGTTCCTCCAGGGCGGCCGCGAATCGGCCGTGCGCCATGTTGTCGCCGTTGCTGACCTGGAACGCCCCGGCGTCCGTCCGCGGCGGCAGCACCTCGTCCCACGGGTCGCCCTCGCTGTCGGTTCCGGTGAAGCCCGAGAAGACCGGTGTCAAGCGTCCGACGGCGCGGTCGCTCAAGGCCAGGAAGCCGGTTCCCCAGCCGGCCCTGGTCCATTTCTGGCCACCGGATGCGACGACATCCGCTACTTCGTACGGTGCGTCGATCACGCCGAAGCCCTGGATCGCGTCGACGATCAGCAGGCGGTCGCCGATGACCTGGCGGATGCCTTCCAGGTCGGCGAGGTGGCCGGTGCGCGAGTCGACCAGGCAGACGGCCACGGCGACGACGTCCGAGGTCAACTGCTGCCTGATCTCGCCGGGAGTGACCCGGCCGTGGTTGGTTTCAAGCCAGACCGGTGTGACCACGTGGAGCGCCTCGGCCGCGCGGGCCGCGGCGAACGGGCCGCTCGGAAAGTCGGCGGGCGACAGCAGCACCGCACCGGTGAGCCCGAACATGGCGTGCATCAGGCCGGTGCTGGTGTTGGGCTGCGCCACCACCTGGTCGGCGCGGAAGCCGGTGATGGCGGCAACGGCGTTCCGCATCCGCTCGGTCTGGTTCAGAAGGTTGCCCAGGCTGCCGAATCGGGCGCGGGAGAGCACGTCGATCTGCCCGAGCGACTCGGCGACCACGACGGAGGACAACGGCCCGACGCGGCCGTAGTCGAGGTAGCCGGGTTCTTCGGGGAAACCGTCGATGAACTGCTGGATTGAACCCACGGTCAGCCTCCGTAGCGGCGTTGGCGCCGGGCGAAATCGCGCAGGGCCCGGAGGAAGTCGACCTGCCGCAGGTCGGGTCCGAGCGCCTCCACGAAGTAGAACTCGCTGTGCGCGCTCTGCCACAGCATGAAGTCGGACAGGCGTTGCTCACCCGAGGTGCGGATCACCAGGTCCGGGTCAGGCTGGCCACCGGTGTAGAGGTGCTGGCCGATCAGCTCGGGCGTGAGTGTCTCGGCGAGGTCTTCGAGCGTCCCGCCGTGGGCGTGGTGCGTCGCGACGATGCTGCGCATCGCATCCGTGATCTCGGTGCGGCCGCCGTAGCCGACCGCGAGGTTCACGTGCATTCCGGTCTTGCCTGCGGTGCGGGCGTCGGCCGCGTCGAGGGCCGCGACCAGGGGCTCCGGCAGGCCCTTCTTCGACCCGACCTGCTGCACCTGCCAGTTGCGGTAGTGCGAGAGCTCCTCGGCGAGTCCGGCGATGATCTCGATCAGGTCGGAGAGTTCACGGGCCGGCCGCTGGGTGAGGTTGTCGGACGAGAGCAGGTACAGCGTCACAACCGAGATCCCGAGGTCGTCACACCATTCGAGGAATTCGCGCATCTTGGCGGCGCCGGCCCGATGACCGTGCGCGGCGGAGTTGAATCCCAGCTGGCGCGCCCAACGGCGGTTGCCGTCGATGATCATGGCCACGTGCCGCGGCATGGTCTCCGGTTTCAGCCCGCGACGCAGCCGGCGCTGGTAGACCCCGTAGAGGATGCCGCGCCCGAGGGGAACCTGCCGCTTCTGCACACGATTACGCTAGTCCACTCCGGCCGGGTTGCACGCACCGCACCGAAGCAGGCGGCTGTCATAGGGTTGCTTCATGAGCCGGTACACCCGATGAACGAGAACGCCGTCAGCCCCGAGCACGACATCCCGAACCTGCCGCTGGTGGAGGACGTCGTCGACCATCCGGTCGACGTCAAGCCCACCTGGCGCGGCTGGATCCATGCCGGCACCTTCCCGGTGACGATCATCGCCGGGATCGTGCTGCTGGTCGCCGCCGACGGCCCTGCCGCCACCTGGAGCTGCGCCGTTTTCGTGCTCTGCTCGATGCTCCTGTTCGGCGTCTCAGCGCTCTACCACCGGGTGAACTGGAGCCCCCGCGCAAAAGTCATGCTCAAACGATTCGACCACGCGAACATCTTCCTGTTGATCGCGGGGTCATACACACCGATCACGGTGCTCGCCCTCCCGCCCGCGAAGGCGACCCTCTTGCTGACCCTGGTGTGGGCGGGCGCGTTGTTGGGCATCGCGTTCCGGGTGTTCTGGATCGGCGCTCCCCGCTGGCTCTACGTGCCGTTGTACCTGCTGATGGGCTGGGGCGCGATCATGTTCATCGTCGACTTCTTCCAGGCTGACGCCCTGATGATGACGCTGATCCTGATCGGGGGCCTCTGCTACAGCGTCGGCGCCGTGGTCTACGGGTTCAAGCGGCCCAATCCCCTGCCGGGCGTGTTCGGGTTCCATGAGATCTTCCACACCCTCACGGTGGTGGCGTTCCTCTGCCACTGGACCGCGATCCTGCTGATCGCGACGCATCCGCTCTATCCCTGAGCTACCCCTGGTCCTGAGGTTCGCCCCTGGCGCGGGCGGCCTACTCCAGGCGGTCGTCGCCGTTCTGTGCGGCCTGCTCGTTCTTCAGCCGCTCCTGGATCTCGGCGCGGTAGGTGGTGCGACGGATGCGGCGGACCATGTCCAGCCCGAGCAGAACGACCGCGATGGCGACGAAGAAGATCGCGAGGAAACCGACCGGCCCCGGCGTGACGGTGTCGTCAGGCGGCGGCGTGGTCGCGAGGATCAAACCGAGGACGTACGTCATCCGTTGTCCTCGATCCCGGCGAAGAGGTCTGACTCTGGCATGACGGTGTTCACTTTCGATTCGATGAGCTGGAAGTCTTCGTACGGCCACGCCTCGCGGATCAGGGCGTTCGGCCAGAAGAAGAAGCTGCTGTCGGGAGCGACCTGGCTGGCATGCGAGCGGAGCGCCGCATCCCGGGCCTCGAGGAAGTCGCCGATCGGCACATGCGTGGTGGCGAGCTTCGGGTAGTCCTTCATCCATTCGCGCGCTTCGCCGAGCGGTTCCAGCAGCGCAGAGTCCGGCTCCTTCACGCTGAGCTCGAGGAACATGGCGTCGACCCGCTCGAGGTTGAAGATGCGGTCGTAGTACAGCTTGTCGATCTGCCACGGCGCGCCGGCCTCGGGGTACTGCTCCGGGTCGGCAGCGGCGCGGTAGGCGGCAACGGACACCTGGTGGCAGCGGATGTGGTCGGGGTGCGGGTAGCCGCCGTTCTCGTCGTAGGTCACGAGTACGTGCGGCCGGAGTTCCCGGATCAGACGCACCAGCGGTTCGGCGGAGATCTCGAGTGGGATGTCGGCGAACGAGTTCGCCGGGACCGACCCGTCGTCATTCATGCCGGAATCCTCGTACCCGAGCCAGCGGTGGTCGACACCGAGATGCCCCTGCGCCGCCGCCATCTCACGGCGGCGGAGGCCTGCGATGTCGCGTTCGGCCATGGCGCGGTCGGCCACCGCTTCGTTCAGGATGCTGCCGCGTTCGCCGCCGGTGCAGCTGACCACTGTCACCTCGGCGCCTTTGCTCCGGTAGTAGGCATACGTGGCAGCGCCCTTGCTCGACTCGTCGTCGGGATGGGCGTGCACCGCCATTAGTCGCAGTGTCACCGAACTCCTCACGAATGCCAGATAGCCTTGAATGCCAGCCTAATCGTTGAACCGTGAGTGTGGAGTCGCCCGTCGTGAGTGTGCAGTGGCAGTGGCAGTGGCAGTGAGCAGCGACCTCGATACCCGATACGGCAGAAGCCGCAACCACAAGAAACGGGACCGGACCGTCCTGTGGATCCTCGCCTGCGTGTTCGTCGTGGTCTTCGGGGCCTGGGTGGTCTGGGCGGGGCTCGACGCCGGTAAGCCCGTCATCGAGACCCGGGACCTGGGCTACACCATCGTCGACGACAATCTGATCAGCATCGACTCCGAGGTGTCAGCCCCCACCGACACGGCGATGAGCTGCGCGGTGCAAGCGTTGAATCAGTCCTTCACCGTGGTGGGCTGGAAAGTTATCGACCTGCCTCCGTCGAAGAAGTTCACCCGCACCTTCACGGTCGACCTCCGAACCAGTGAGCTGAGCACGACGGGCTTGATTTACCGGTGCTGGCTGACCTAGACTGACGTATTCGCCCTGACGTGCTCGTCGGGGCGTTGGCTATATCTGCGGGCTCGTGAGGGCCGGAACCAGCAGTCGAATCCAGCACAAGAGGAGAATGTCCATGACCACCGAAACTACGGTCACCTGGCTGACCCAGGAGGCCTTTGACCGCCTCACGGCGGAACTGGAGACCCTCAGCACCACCGGGCGCGAAGACATCACCCGGAAGATCGAGTCCGCCCGCGAAGAGGGCGACCTCAAGGAGAACAGCGGCTACCACGCGGCCAAGGAGGAGCAGGGCAAGCAGGAGGCGCGCATCCGCACGCTCACGCAGCTACTGCGCACCGCCGAAGTCGGCGCCGCCCCGGAGAGCCAGGGCATCGTCGTGCCCGGCACCGTCATCACCGCCACGATCGCGGGCGACGAGACCCGTTTCCTGATCGGCAGCCGCGAGATCGCCGGCGCCAGCGACCTCGACGTCTACAGCGAGCAGAGCCCGCTCGGCGAGGCCATCATCGGACTCAAGGTCGGCGCGAAGACCAGCTACACCGCGCCCAACGGCAAGGAGATCACCGTGTCGATCTCCAAGGTCGAGACCTTCACCGGCAAGTAGCACGCGCCGCACGCGCGCATCCGCTCGCGCGCATCCGCTCGCGAAAACGCACTTGTTGGGGTTATGAGCACGTGATAACCCCAACAAGTGCGTTTTCGCGTACAGGGTGGGAGGGCTAGTCGAGTTGGGGGTCGTAGCCGGCCGCGCGGAGCACATCGACCACCTGCTGGCGGTGATCCGGGCCCCGGGTCTCCACGCTGATGTCGATCTCGACCTCGGTCAACTGCAGCCCGGCGCCGTGGCGGGTGTGCAGCACTTCGATCACATTCGCCTGCGCCTCCGCGAGCAACTCGGCGATGCGCGCGAGCTGGCCGGGGCGGTCGGGCAGCATTATCCGCAGGGTGAGGTAGCGGTCTGATGCCGCGAGGCCGTGGCTGATCACGCGCTGCATGAGCAGCGGGTCGATGTTGCCTCCCGACAGGATGGCGACCGTCGTCCCGTCCGACGGCACCTTCCCGGCCAGGATGGCGGCGACGGACACCGCTCCGGCCGGTTCAACGACGAGCTTCGCGCGCTCCAGCAGCACCAGCAGCGCCCGGGCGGTGTCGTCTTCGCTGACCGTCACGATCTCATCGACGACATCCTTGATGATGTCGAAGTTCAGCAGCCCCGGCTTGCCGACCGCGATGCCGTCGGCGATGGTCGGCAGGATCGTGATCTCGACGGCCTCGCCCGCCTCCAGCGAGGGCGGGTAGGCGGCGGCGTTGGCGGCCTGCACGCCGATCACGCGAATGCTGCGACCCTCACGTGCCGCACGCTGCTTGAGGGCGCTGGCGACCCCGGCGATGAGTCCGCCCCCGCCGATCGGGATGACCACGGTCTGCACGCCGGGAACCTGGTCAAGGATCTCCAGGCCCAGGGTGCCCTGCCCGGCGACCACATCAGGGTGGTCGAACGGCGGGATGAGGATGGCACCGGTCTCCTCCGCGTACGCGGCGGCCGCCAGGAGCGGCTCGGTCACGGTGTGGCCGCGAAGTACCACCTGGGCGCCGTAGTCGCGGGTCGCCTGCAGTTTCGGCAAGGCGACACCGACCGGCATGAAGATGGTGGCCGCGATGCCCAGCTCGCGCGCGGCGAACGCCACGCCCTGGGCGTGGTTCCCAGCGGACGCCGCCACCACGCCGTGTGCCCGTTCCTCCGCGGTGAGTTGGGAGAGCCGGTTATAGGCGCCACGGATCTTGTACGAGCCGGTGCGCTGCAGGTTCTCGCACTTGAGGAACACCGGGGCGCCGAGCACCTCTTCCAGATACCGCGAGCTCTCCATCGGAGTGACCTGTGCGACTCGGGAGACGACCACGCGCGCGGCCTCGATGTCGGCCAGGGTGGGGCCGACGATGGTTTCAGTCATGGAGCGGGCTTTCTGGACGGGTCGTGGTGGGGTGGATGAGTCCCGGCGTGGGCGCGCCGCCGGCGACGGGCGAGACGACGACCGTGGTCTCGCGGCGGAAGCCGGGCCGCTGCGGGACCGTCTGCCAGATCGGCGACGCCGGGCCGGCATCCGCTGCCGGGAGGCCGGCACGCCAGGTGCCGCGGGAAATGTAGTTGGTCATGACGTTCAGCACCGCCGCGATCGGTACAGCGAACAGGGCACCCGGGATGCCGGCGACCAGGGATCCTGCGGCGACGGCGAGGACGACGGCGAGCGGATGCACCTTCACCGCCGTTCCCATGATCAGCGGCTGCAGGACGTGGCCCTCGATCTGCTGGACCAGCAGCACCACTCCGAGCATGATCAGCGCGTGCACCGGGCTGAGGAAGATCAGTGCGAGGACAACCGCCACCGCGCCGGTCACGACAGCACCGACGATCGGGATGAACGAGCCGAGGAGCACCAGGATGCCGATGGGGATGGCCAGCGGAACACCGATGATGGCGGCTCCCACCCCGATACCGATGGCGTCGATGGTGGCGACGAGGATCTGCACCTTGGCGAAGTTGCCCAGAGTCGCCCAGCCGGCGACACCGGCACCATGCACCGCCGCGCGTGCGCGACGCGGAAACAGGCGCACGATCCAGGCCCAGATGCCTTTGCCGTCGATGAGGATGAACAGCAGGCTGAACAGCGTGAGCAGGAGCCCGGCGAGCAGGTGCCCGATCGAGGTTCCGACCGAGAGCGCCCCGCTGACGAAGACCGCACTGTCGGTCTGGAGCGCCGACCAGGCCTGGGCCACGTAATCGTTGATCTGCGCCTCGGTCAGGTGCAACGGCGAGGTGAGCAGGAAGTCCTTGAAGCTCTCAAAGGAATCGTTGAGACGAGAGCTGAACCCGCTTGCCCCGTTGGCGATCTGGGTGCTGGCGAGGGTGATCAGGCCGGCGACGACCGCGAGCGTTCCCACCATCACCACGGCGACCGCAAGGGCTTTCGGCCATTTATGCCGCACCAGGAATGAAACCAGCGGTACCAGCAGGGCGGAGACCAGGACTGCCACCAGGAGCGGAATCACGATCAACCGCAGCTGCACGACCAGGAACAGGAAGGCCGCGATCGCGGCGCCGATGACCAGCAGCCGCCATGACCAGGCGCCGGCCAGCCGCAGACCGGGCGGCAGGTTCTCCGGCGCGCGCGGCGTCACCACCGGCTCCGAGACGCTCCTGCGTCCGCCGAACAGCCTGCTCCAGCCTGACTTTCCCGAGGTGTTCGTCACAGAATCAGTCTAAGACCGGTCCCTGCCGCCGCTGGGACGCGGTGTCGGCGGGTGACGCTACGCTCGATCCGATGGCCCAGACGATCTCTCCCGCCCTTGCCCGCCGCATCGCGCTCGCGGCGCAAGGCTTCGGCCGACGCCCGACAGCGAGAACGCATGCCGAAACGGATGCCTCGCTCGGCATCCGCCAGGCCGGCACGGTCCAGGCCGGCATCCGTCAGCCAGACAGCAGTAGGCCCGGCACCGCCCAGCGCCGCACAACTCAGCCCCGCACCATTCAGCCCGGCATCCGTCAGCTGGATGCGCTGGTACAGCGTCTGGGCCTCCTGCAGATCGACTCGGTCAACGTGTTCGAGCGGAGCCACTACATGCCGGCGTTCAGCCGCCTGGGATCCTACGACAAGGCGCAGCTCGACCGGCTCACCTACGGGAGTACGGCCCGGCTCACCGAATACTGGGCACATGAGGCGTCGTTCCTGCCGCTCGAGGCGTGGCCGTTGTTCCGGTGGCGGATGCAGGACTTCCGTAACCGTCACGCCGGCGATGCCGGGCACTGGGCAAACGCGAACCAGCCGATGTTGGACTGGCTGCGCGCCGAGCTGGTCGCGAACGGGCCGATGCCGGCCAGCGCCATCGAACACGACGCCAACAAGCGCAGCGGCCCGTGGTGGGGCTGGTCGGAGGTGAAGACCGGGCTCGAGGTACTGTTCCGCTGGGGCGACGTGGTCAGCGCCGGACGCCAGCGGTTTGAACGGGTCTATGCCCTTCCGGAGCAGGCGATGCCCCGGACGCTCCTGGACCGCGCCGTGTCCCGCGAAGACGCCCACCGGGAGTTGGTCAGCCGGTCGGCGCGCGCCCACGGCATCGGCACGGCCAAGGACCTCACCGACTACTTCCGGCTGAAGACCGAACCGACCCTGGTCGCGATCCGGGAGCTGGAAGAGTCCGGCGAACTGGTTCGCGTCGAAGTGCCGGGCTGGGGCCGGAACGCTGCCCCCGGCGATGCCTGGCTGCACCGGGATGCCCGCCTCCCCCGCCGGATTGACGCCGCAACCGTGCTGTCGCCGTTCGACCCGGTGGTCTGGGAGCGAGCGAGGGCAGAGCGGATGTTCGGCTTCCGCTACCGGATTGAGATCTACACGCCCGAGCCGAAACGCGTGTTCGGCTACTACGTGCTCCCGGTGCTGCTCGGCGACACGATCGTGGGACGGGTCGACCTGAAGAACGACCGGCAGAACGGGGTGCTGCAGGTGCAAGCCGCCTGGGCGGAGCCCGGCGCGCCGGCGGACACGGCCGAGCAACTGGCATCCGTTCTCCGGGAGACCGCGGACTGGCAGGGCCTCGGCGAGATCGTGGTCGCACCGCGTGGGAACCTCGCCGACGGGCTCGCTGCCGAAGTCGCCGCGTCGTAGCCGCCGCCGGGGTCTCGACCCTTCGGCCCTTCGACCCTTCGACAGGCTCAGGGCACCGCAGGCTCAGGGCATCGCAGGTTCGACCACCGGGCTAGAAAGTACGGCCCATCGTGTGCAGGCGCTCAATGCGGTCCGCAATCGGCGGGTGGGTGCTGAACAGGCGGCTCATCACGCCCGGCTTCAGCGGGTCGGCGATCCACAGGTGCGACATCGAGGTGTTCTGCCTGCGCATCGGGCGGCCGTAGGTCTCCAGCTTCGCCAGGGCGCTGGCCAGGGCGTCCGGGTGCCGCGTCGTCATCGCGCTGGTGGCGTCGGCGAGGTACTCGCGCTGCCGGGACACGGCCAGCTGCACCATGCTGGCCACCAGCGGCGCGACGACCATGGCGACCAGGCCGAACACCAGCACGACCGGGTTGCCGCCCTGGTTATTGTTGTTGCGGCCGAAGAACGCCATCCGCAGGAACATGTCGGAAATGAACCCGACGGCGACGACCAGGCCGAACACGATCAGCGAGACCCGGATGTCGTAGTTGCGCACGTGGCCGAGTTCATGGGCCATGATGCCCTCGAGCTCGGAGTCGTCCATGATCTCGAGGAGCCCGGTGGTGGCGGCCACGACGGCGTGTTCGGGGTCGCGCCCGGTGGCGAACGCGTTCGGCGCCGGGTCGCTGATCACGTAGATCTCGGGCATCGGCGTGCCGGTGGTGATCGAGAGGTTCTCCACCGTGCGCCAGAGCCGCGGGTGGTCGGCCTTGCTGTTGATCCTGATCCCGCCGGCCATGGCCACCGCCTGGCGGCCGGCCATGAAGTACTGGAACACCGCGTACAGGACCGCGATCACGATCGTGGTGACCAGGATCCCATAGCCGCCCCGGCCGTACACGGCATTGGCCAGCCACCCCAGCCCACCGATGAACACCAGGAAGAAAATGATGATGAAGACGGTGTTGCGCTTGTTCCGCGCAATCGCGCTATACATGTGCGCCTGCCGTTAGAACTGGACGCGCGGTGGCTCCGCAATGGCTGCGGAGTCGGAGACCTCGAAGAAGTCCCGTTCGGTGAAACCGAGGTTGCGCGCGAAGATGTGGTTCGGGAACACCTTGATCTTAGTGTTCAGCTCGCGCACCCCACCGTTGTAGAACCGCCGCGAGGCCTGGATCTTGTCTTCGGTGTCCACCAGTTCCGCCTGCAGCTGCAGGTAGTTCTGGCTGGCCTGCAACTGCGGGTAGGCCTCGGCGACGGCGAAGATGCTCTTCAGCGCGGTCTGCATGTGGTTCTCAGCGACGGATGCCTCCGCCGGTCCCTGCGCGGACAGCGTCTCGGCGCGCGCCTTGGTGACGTTCTCGAACACGCCGCGCTCGTGCGCGGCATAGCCCTTGACCGTTTCGATCAGGTTCGGAATGAGGTCGGCGCGACGCTTGAGCTGCACGGTGATGTCGCTCCACGCCTCATCGACGCGCACATTGAGTGTCACCAGGGAGTTGTACGTCGCCCAGAGGTAGATGCCGATGATTACAACAAGCGCGACAACGATGAGAACCGGGATGAGCCATTCCATGGCAGCGAACTCCTTGTACTTGGGCAGGCCGGAATGGCCCTGTGGGTGCGGGGTTAAGCTTAGCGGCGGCCCGCGCGCTCCCACCCGCTTCCCATGACACTCCAAGCTAAACCCGGCCGATCTCACACCCCGCCGCGGTCGTAGGCTCTGAGTATGAGCGAGTTGCGAGCGGACGCCGAACCCCCCGCCGCCGAGCCGCGCGGCCGCTCGCGGGGCCGCCCGCGCGGATCGACGGCCGGCGACGCCCGCGCCACCATCCTCAAGGCCGCGGCCGACGAGTTCGCCGAGCGTGGGTACGAGGCCTCCTCGCTCCGGGCGATCGCCCGGCGCGCCGGGGTCGACCCGGCCCTCGTGCACCACTACTTCGAGGACAAGCGCGACCTGTTCGCCGAGACCATCCATGCGCCGTTCCGTCCCGACCGGGTGGTGCCGGGCATCCTGGCCGGCCCACGCGACCAGGTCGGCGAGAGCGTCGCCCGGTACGTGCTCACCGAGCTGGCCTCCCCCGCCGCGCAGAAACGCATCGCCCTGGTCCTGCGCACCGCGATCGGGCACAATCCGGCCACCCGGATGCTCCGTGAGTTCCTGGTCCGGGAAGTGCTGCACCGAATCGCGGAGGGTGTCGGCGGGCCGGACGCGGACCTGCGGGCCGCACTCGCCGCCTCGCAGGTGGTCGGCCTGATCATGACCCGGTACGTGCTCAAGATCGAGCCGATCGCAAGCGCCCCGGTCGATGAATTGGTGGCCCGCCTCGGGCCCGTCCTGCAGTGGCACCTCGTCGGCTACTCCCCCGGCGAAGCGCTGAAACCGGCCCCGGAGCTTCCCCGCCGCTGACCCTTGACACGCGTCGTCGCCGAGCGAATAATTCATCACATGGTGAATAAATTGGCCCCGGCGGTGCTGGTCGAAGACTTGCGCGTTCGCCGCGGCAAGCGGCCGGTGCTGCACGGCCTGAGCCTGGCCGTCCCGCGCGGCGGCGTGGTGGGCCTCCTCGGCCCGAGCGGATGCGGCAAGTCCACATTGATGCGTTCCATCGTCGGCGTACAGGTCGTCCAGTCCGGCACCGTGACGGTGCTCGGCAAACCCGCCGGCAGCGCGTCCCTTCGCCGCCGGGTCGGCTACGTCACGCAGGGGTCGAGCGTGTACGACGACCTCACCGTGCGACAGAATCTGCAGTACTTCTGCTCCGTGCTCGGCGCTCCCCGGAGCGACGTCGACCGCGTGATCGAAGCGACCGACCTGGCGGGCCAGGCCGGCCAGCTTGCCGGGTCGCTGTCCGGCGGGCAGCTGAGCCGGGTGTCGCTGGCCGGCGCCCTCCTCGGCTCCCCCGAGCTTCTGGTGCTGGACGAGCCCACCGTCGGCCTCGACCCGGTGTTGCGGGTGCAACTGTGGGGGCTGTTCCACGCTCTGGCGGAGGCCGGCACCAGCATCTTCGTGTCGAGCCACGTGATGGACGAGGCGAACCGGTGCGACCGGCTGCTGCTGATGCGGGACGGCGAGATCCTGGCCGATGACACACCGAACGGCTTGCTGGAGGCGACCGGCACTGCCGACACCGAGGCGGCGTTCCTGGCACTGATCGGACGGCATCCGCTGCCTGACACGCCGGATGGCGACGCGGGCGGCGAGCGAGCCGGCGGACCCCGCGGCGGGGACGTTGCAGGCGGAATCGACGGCATCCGCTCATGAACCCGCAGCGCACCCTGGCCACCACCGGGCGGATCCTCACCCAGATCCGCCACGACCCGCGTACGATCGTGCTGCTGCTGATCGTGCCGAGCCTGCTGGTGGGACTGGTGGCGTGGATCTTCTCCGACACTCCGGTGTTCGATGTCATCGGACCGGCGATTCTCGCCCTGTTCCCGTTCATCGTGATGTTCCTGGTGACCAGCATCACCACGCTGCGAGAGCGGCGCACGGGCACGCTCGAGCGGCTGCTGTCGATGCCGCTCGGCAAGGGCGACCTGATCCTCGGGTACACACTGGCGTTCGGTCTGCTGGCCATTGCGCAGTCGGCGGTCGCCGTGGGCTTTGCCGTCTGGGTGTGCGGCCTGGAGATTGCCGGCTCGATCTGGCTGCTCCTGGCGGTGGCCGTCGCCGACGCGATACTCGGAACCACGCTGGGGTTGCTCGCCAGCGCGTTCGCCAACACGGAGTTCCAGGTGGTGCAGTTCATGCCACTGCTGGTGTTCCCGCAGATCTTGCTCGGCGGCATCTTCCTGCCCCGCGAGCAGTTGCCCGACGTGCTGCGTGACATCAGCGACTGGCTGCCGCTGTCGCACGCGATCAACGCGCTGCAAGCGGTGGCGGCCGACTCGGAGGATGCCGCGTACATCGGCGGCGAACTCCTGATCATCCTCGCCTGGATCGTCGGCGCCGTCGTCCTGGGTTCGATCACGCTGCGCCGCCGCACCCCCTGACCCGCGCGGGATTCGCCAGGGTCGGCCCGTCTCCCGCCCCCGGCGCGCGATAGTGTGCCGGGCGCGCGATATTTCGGGTGCCGGACGGGACTTCGGGTGCCCGGCGGGACTTCGGGTGCCGGACGGGATTTCGGGTGCCCGGCGCGCGATAGTGCGCCGGGCGCGCGCGATCTCGGGCGCCAGGCACGGTCTCGGGCGCCGCGCGCGCCGTCTCGGGCGCCGTCTCGGGCGCCGGGCGCGCGATAGTGCGCCGGGCACCCGATAGTGCGCCGGGCGCGCGGGATTTCGGGTGCCGGACGGGATATCGGGTGCCCGGCGCGGCATCCGGACCCAGTGGGAGGGTCGCAGCGTGACGTGGTCGCCGTTTCGCCGCCGCGCGCGTCGCGGCTCACCTTTGTGTTCGGGGCGGGCGCGTATACCTGGGCCGTGAACCCAAAGATGGGCTGCGAGGAAGCGTGGGCGCGCGATAGTGCGCCGGGCGCGCGCGATTTCGGGCGCCCGACGGGAAATCGGGTGCCCGACGGGATATCGGGTGCCCAACGGGATACCGGGTGCCCGGCGGGACTTTGGGTACCGAGGGCGCGCCATCCCCGCGCGGCCACGCCGAGTGAACGACGCCGGGGTCAGGAGCGCGCGGCGAGGACCTTCTGCAGCCAGCGATACGAGAGTTTCGGGGTGCGAGCCTGGTCGGTGAAGTCCACCCGGACCAGGCCGAAGCGCTGGGTGTATCCGGCGGCCCACTCGAAGTTGTCGAGCAGCGACCAGACGAAATAGCCGCGCAGGTCAACGCCCTCGGCTGATCCGCCGGGGGAAACGGATGCCAGTGCCGCCGTCACGTGCTCGGCCAGGTAGTCGACCCGGTCGACATCACTGACCTCGGTGCGCTCACCGCGCTGGGGGTGGTCGCCCCGTTTACCGGCGACGGCGCCCGTGCCGGTGCCCGTGCCCGGGGCCGTGTCAGGGAAACTCGCCCCGCCCTCGGTGATGTATACCGGTGGCAGTGCCTTTCCGTATCGATCTCGAAGTTCCTGAAGCGAGACGGCGAGGTACTCCGGGGCGATCGGCCAGCCGAAACCGGTGCGGGGAAACTCGCGGAACGGCTCGAGGTGGAATGGCAGCCTCGCCAGGACGGGCGTCCCACCGTCGGGGCCCGCGGTCCCGCCGCTGCCCGCTGCGACCCGCGAGGGCATGTAGTAGCCCAGGCCGTAGAAATCGAGGGGCTGGTGGATGGTGCTGAGGTCGTCCGGGTCCACCTCGGCCAGCGGGCGGAGTTCCTTCGCGAACTCGGGCAGCTCCGGATACCGACCGAGCAACACCGGGTCGGCGAAGATCCGGTTGTGCAGCACGTCGAACAATTCGGCGAACACCCGGTCCTCTTCGCGGTCCCCGGCCGGCTCCACCGGCGAGTGCACGTTGGCGATGCCGACCCGGCCGCGCACATCCGCTGCCCGCAGTCCCTGCACGGCCAGGCCGTGCCCGAGCAGCTGGTGGTGCGCGGTCGGCAGCGCGTCGAACAGCAGCGTGTCTCCCGGCGCGTGCACACCGAGCGCGTACCCGTTCAGCATCACCGTCGCCGGTTCGTTGATCGTCACCCACGCGTCAATGCGGTCGCCGAAGACGGCACCGACCTCGTGCGCGTAGTCGCCGAAGCGGAGCGCCGTGTCGCGATTCAGCCAGCCGCCGCGGAGGGCCAGCGGGGTGTCCCAGTGGAACAGGGTGGCCATCGGGCTGATCCCGGCGTCGAGCAGCCGGTCGAGCAGCCGGTCGTAGAACGCGATCCCGTTGCGGTTCAGCGCGCCGCGGCCGTCGGGCTGCAGCCGTGGCCACGCGAACGAGAACCGGTAGGCATCCACTCCGAGCTCGCGCATCAGTGTGACGTCTTCGGCGTAGCGGTGGAAATGGTTGGTTGAAACGGATGCGTTCGAGCCGTCCAGAATCCGTCCGCGCTGGGCCGAGAACGCGTCCCAGACCGACTCGCCCCGGCCGCCTTCCCGCGCGGCGCCCTCGATCTGGAACGCGGCGGTGGCGACGCCGACCTGGAACCCGGACGGGATCAGGTCGCCGAGCTCGTTCGTCCGGTGCTGCCAGGCTCGGGAGGCCACGGCGGTGGGCCGACCGTTGGACGGGTTGGTGCTGCGGGTGCTGCTCGTGCTCACGGGCCGAGGACTCTTTCCAGGTAGCTGTTACCGAAGCGACGCTCCGGGTCGAGGCGGTCTCGCACCATACGGAAGTCGTCGAACCGTGGGTACAGGTCGCGGAGCGTGCCGGCGTCGAGGTTGTGCATCTTCCCCCAGTGTGGGCGTCCGTCGTGCCCGCGCATAATCGCCTCGACCGCCGCGAAGTACTCGGCCGGGTCCTCCCGGGCGTAGCGGTGTACCGCTACGTAGCCGGTTTCGCGCTCGTGGGCTGTGGACAACCAGAGGTCGTCGGCGGCGGCGGAGCGCACTTCTATCGGGAATGAGATGCGCCAGCCGCGGCGCTCGATCAGCGCGCGCACCTCGCGCAACGCGGCCGGCACGGCGTGCCGGGGCAACGCGTACTCCATCTCACGGAAGCGGACCGTTCGGTTGGTGACGAACACCCGAGGCGAGGCATCCGTGTAGTCGCGCCGACCGGAGAGCCGCTCGGCCAGCCGGCTGAACCGGGGCACGAGGGCGGGGAGGGCGGCGCCGATCGCGCAGGTGGCGCGGTAGGCGCCGTTGGCCAGGACCTCGTCCTCGAACCAGCGGGCCAGCGGGCTGAGCGGCGCGCGTACGGAGTCGGCGGGAAGCCGGGTGTTCGTCTTGGTGAGAGCGCTGCCGGTGTGCGGGAACCAATAGAACTCGAAGTGGTCGTGCGCCGCCGAACGGCGGAGGTAGTCCTCGAGGACGCCATCGAGCGGCTCGGCCGCCTCCACCGCGTGCAGCAGGAACGCGGGAACGCACTGGATGGTGATGTCCACGATGACGCCGAGCGCGCCGAGACCGAGCCGCGCGGCGGGCAGGAATTCGGCATTCTCGGTGTCGCTGACGGTGAGCAGTGAGCCGTCGCCGGTGACGAGGGTGAGGGAGGTGATCTGGGTGGCGAGTCCGCCGAAGCTACCGCCGGTTCCGTGCGTGCCGGTGGAGGTGGCGCCGGCGATGGTCTGCCGGTCGATGTCGCCCATGTTGGTGAGCGCGAGCCCGTGGGGAGCCAGCAGGGCAGGGAGGCGGTGCAACGGGGTACCGGCGGCGAGGGTGACCCGGCGGCGTTCGGCGTCGACCGCGAGAAGGCCGCCGGCGCAGTCACCGCTGAGCCCGAGGTCGTGCAGGTCGAGCTGTACACCCGGTGCGAGCGCGATGCCGTTGAAGCTGTGCCCGGCGCCGACCGCCTTGATCGGCAGCCCGGCCCGCCCGGCAGCGATCACCGCGCGCTGCACCGCCTCCCGGGTGGCGGGTCGTTCGATGCGGCGTGGCTGCACTTCGACGGTGCGGCTCCAGTTCTGCCACACGGCACCGGTCGCCGTCACAGGAACGCTTTCCCTTCACCCCGGTAGGTCGGCACGGTGTCGACCACCTGGTCGCCGTCCACGATCGCGACGGTGTTGACGTGTTCGCTGAGCTCCCCGGACTTGGTATGCCGCAGCCAGACCCGGTCGCCGACCGCGAGGCCGGCGGCGGCCGTGCCGGTGACCGGCGTCTGCACCTCGCCCGCCATCTCCCGCGGCACCAGTTTCATGCCCTCCGGCCAGACCGGCTTCGGGAGCCGGTCGGTGCCGGGCGGACCCGACGCAATCCAGCCGCCGCCGAGGAGCGTCGCCGTCTCCGGCGACGGTTTCCGCACCACGGACAACGCGAACGCCGCAGCCGGCGCCGGAGTGAAGCTCGCGTAGTGGTCGAACAGGTGGCCGCCGAAGAAGCCGCTGCCGGCGGCGATGTCGGTGACGGATGGGTCGGCCCGCGTACTCTCGATGGACCCGGTTCCACCACCGTTGACGAATTCCAGGTCGGCGACTTCTCGAACGGCGGCGACTGCCGCCGTTCGCCGGGCCGCCAGTTCGGTGATCGATCGCTGCCGCATCCACCGGGTGAGGGGTGCGCCGCCGGGTTTCCGGGGTCGATCGCCGATGCCGGCGATCTGCGCCTCGTAGCCCATCATCCCCACGAGGGCGAACCCGGGGCGCGACACGATCTCGATGGCGAGCGCCCGCGCCTGTTCCGGCGTGTGCACCGGGGACCGCCAGACGCCGAGGTGCCCGAGCACCGGGGCATCCCACGACGAGTCAAGTTCCAGGCACACCCGGAGGGTTTCGCGTCGGCCGGGCGGCAGCACGGCGTCGATCACGTCGAGCTGGGCGACGTCGTCGACCATGAGGGTGACCCGCGCGGCCAGTTGCGGCGAGGTGGCGAGGCGTTCGAGAGCGCCACGGTCGACCGTCGGGTAGGCCACGACGACGTCGTCGATGGATGTGGCCAGCCATAGTGCTTCGGCGAGGGTGTACGCCAGGGCACCGCGGTAACCGGGAACGGCGAGGATCGCTTCGATCACGCTCCGAACCCGAAGCGACTTGGTGGCAACCCGGATCGGGGTGCCCGCGGCGCGGGCGAGCAGGTCGCGGGTGTTGTGGCGGAGGGCACCGAGGTGCACCGCGGCGACCGGGGTGTCCAGGTGGATGGTGGCATGAGTGAGTGCGGGCCAGTAACGGGCGGGGTCGAGCCACGGCGCGGCATCCGTTGTGGTGGTTGCAGGAGCGAGGCCGAGGTCGAGCGTCATCAGCGCACCGACCTCACCCTGGCCACGGCGAGTGCGCCGGCGAATGCGAACAGCGCGGAGAGCAGGAACAGGCCGTGGAATCCGCCGATCGCCGCGACGGTGAGCGCGCCGAGCAGCGGCGCGATCGCCTGCGGCACGGCGGTGGCGATGTTCATGATGCCGAGGTCCTTTCCGCGGGCGGCGGGGTCCGGGAGCACCTGGGTGGCGAGGGCCTGGTCGACCGAGAGGAAACAACCGTAGCCGAGGCCGAGGATGCCAGCGGCGATCATCGCCACCGTGAGCTCGGGAACAAAGGCGAGCAGGAGAGCCGCGACGCCCTGCAGCACGGACGCGGCGAATACGAACGCCTTGCGCCGGCCGAGCCTGTCGCTCAGCCGGCCGAGGACGAGGGAGGCCAGGATGACGAACACCATGTAGATCAGGGTGAGCAGGATGAGGTCGTCCTCGGCATTGGCGTCGTGCAGGCCGAACATGAGGAAGTAGAGCAGCAGCGTGGTTCCGAATGCGTTGCCGAAGTTGACCAGCACCCGGCTGAGCAGAGTCCAGCCGAAGTCCGGATAGTCGCGGGGACTGATCCACAGGCTCCCCAGGATGCCGCGGACGGTGACGGGGGCGCGTTGGTCCGGCCGGAGCACGGCGTCGGGCAGGAACAGGAACGGGATGACCAGCAGCACCAGCAGAACGGCGACGACGGCGTACCCGCCGAGGGTGCTGGTGAACAGCGTGGTCACGAGCACCAGCCCCAGGATGATGCCGATCGCCTGCGGGGCAGACAGCCATCCGGAGACGTAGCCGCGCTGGTCCACCGGTACCCGGTCGGAGATGGTCGCGGTGAGCGCTGCGCTCAGCACACAGAACCCGGTGAGGGTGAGCGCCCAGCACAGGCCGATTCCGAACAGGCTGCCCTGTACTCCGAGCAGCAGCAACGAAAGGGCGAACAGGGCTGTGCCGCCGGCGATCCACGGGCGTCGCCGGCCGAACCGGGAGGTGGTGCGGTCGGAGAGCGCACCGGTGAGGGGGAAGGCGACGATGGCGCACAGCCCGGCGATCCCCGAGATGATCCCGAACGCGACGACGCTGTCCACCCAGTGCTCCGGGTGGAGCTTTCGATCGATCTGGGCGGGCAACAGCAGCTGAACCGGGGTGAGCTGCGCCATCCAGATCCCGAGCCAGGCTGTCGCGAAGGCCGCGATCCACCGACCGGGTACACGCGTGGTTGGTTCGGCGAAAACGCCGACGCCGGTCGTGATCAGAATGCGGGCACCTCCTCAACCGGCCGAGTCCACGCCCCGGCCGGAGCCAGTATGCACCATGGCCAGATCTCAGGACGATAACGAATATGACGCTTTGTCACGACTACCCGCCCCGGAGGTTGACATTGCCCGGCCTGGCCCGTGAAATGGGGGTTGGGGGTGTGGTGCTCGTGACTCGTAGCGTGGGGCAGGTGTCGCTGGCGACAGCGAAACGTTTCCGGGCAGCCATTCTGGGCCTCGCCTTCGCCGCGGCGGTCCTGGCCGTGCTGTTGGGTTCTGTGGCTCCCGGCGCCCGGGCGGCGACGACGCCCGAGCCAATGCCGGCGGAGCGCACGCCGGCCACATCCACACCGAGTGCCGCTTCCGGTTCACCCGAGATCACCTCGCCGCCCGACCGCACATTCGTCGGCCTCACCAGCACGGTCGTCTCCGGCACGCGCGCCGCCGACCAGGCGGTCCAGCTCCTCTCCCCGGTCCCCGGCCACGATCCGCTCTGCATCATCGCCCCCGACGGCACCACGGCCTGGAGCTGCACCGCCGGACCGCTGCCGAGTGGACCCGCGGTCACCCTGCGAGTCGTGGTCTCCGGGAATGCCGGCCTGGGCGACTCGATCACCGTGCCGATACTCGGTCCGCCCACCGTGACCGGCGGTGCCAGCGGGCAGCCGTTCTCGGACGGCCGGCTGCGCGGAATCGGGTATCCAGGCGCATCCGTCACCGTCACAGTGACGGGCGGCCGCGGTTGCACCACCGACGCAGACAGCTCGGGAGCCTGGGCGTGCACCGTTTCCGGGGTCTCGAACGGCGACGCGCGGGTGACGGCCCGCCAGCAGTCGGATGACATCTCCCCCAGTTCATCGAACGACAGCCAACCGGTCGTCATCCGCTTCGATGTGACGACGCCCGCGCCGCCGATCGTGACCGCACCGGTCACTGGCGCCCACGTGCCGCTGGGGGCGACGACATACTCCGGCACCGGCGAGGACGGGGCGACCGTCACCGTGTTCGCCGGTCCCTACTCCGTGTGCACCACCCCGGTGGCTGACGGGCGTTGGAGCTGCTCCGGCTCGGAGGTCGCGGCGGGCAGCTATGCGGTGATCGCGCTGCAACAGGATGCCGCGGGGAACGCGAGTCCCGGATCCGAGCCGATCACCGTTCTCTATGGAGCGGAACCCACCGCGACTGTCACGCCAGAGCCGACCACAGGTGCCCCAACGGGCGGGTCAACGCCGAGCCAGGGCGCGAGCCAGAGTCCCAGTCAAAGCCCGAGCCAGGGCGGCCCGCCGCCTTCAGCCGGCCAGGCGGGCCCCCCCACATCGCCGCCGTCGGCAACCCAGCCGCCGGCCGCGGGCGGCGCGGGTCCGAACCGGCCGCAGGACCCCGGCGGATGGAGCGATCCGACCCGGTTCACCGCCGCCGTCCTCCCACCCGGTGACGCGGGGGCCTTCCCATGGCAGCAGGCCCTCGTGTTGGCGCTCGGCGCTCTCGTGCTGTTCGCCATTCCGGCTCGGTTGCTCGCCGGAACGCTCTCCCGGGCCATGGCCGGACGGCGGCGCTGGCATCCGGCGCAGCTGACCGGCCGCAACCGTGCCCGGGAGGAATTCGAGACGGCCCCGCAGTTCCGGGTGAGCCGGGCCCTGGTGGCCCCGGCGGCCCTGATTGCGGCCGCCGCCCTGGTCGTGCTGTCCGGGCCGGTCTCCGACCAGCCGGCGTACCTCCGGTTACTCGTGGCCGTCGTGATCGCGCTCGGCCTGGTGAACGCGGTCGCGACGCTGGTGCCCTGGTGGTGGAGCACCCGCGTTCTCCGGGTCGCGGCATCCGTTTCGTTCCTGCCTCGCTACCTGCTGCTGGTGGCGGTGACGGCGCTCGGCTCCCGGGTCTTCGACCTGCACCCGGCGCTGCTGTTCGGCTTGCTCGGCAGCGTGGCCGTGACGCAGATACCGACGGCTGCCGTCCGCGGGCAATTGGCGGCGGTGCGGGCGGCGAGCCTTCTCGCCCTGGCCCTGGTCGGCTGGCTCGCGCTTGGGGCGGTGCCCCTGTTCGCGTCGGACTCGTCGTCCGCGTCCGGCGGGTTCGCGGCTGCCCTCGTCGCGGAGGTGACGAACACCGTCGTCCTCACCGCGATCGGGTCGGCGGTGCTGGTGCTCATCCCCGTCGGTCGCACCAGCGGACGCGGGGTACTCGCCTGGTCGCCACCGATCTGGGCCGGCCTCACGGTGCTGGCCTTCGCGATGTTGTTCATCGTGCTGTCCCCGTCGGTCCTGGACTGGCACAACGGGGCCGGAACGCTATTGTGGGTGGCCGCTGCGGCGTTCGCCGCGCTCAGCGTCGGCACCTGGGCCTGGCAACGGTTCGTGGTGCCGGCCTTGCGCTGACTCGTTGTGGCGAGGGGTATCGTCGGAGCGTGCGCCTCGGAGTTCTTGATGTCGGTTCGAATACGGTCCACCTGTTGGTCGTCGATGCGCGGGCGGGCGCCCCGCCCATCCCGGAGGCCTCCGACAAGGCCGTGCTGCGCCTCATGCGCTATCTCACCGCAGACGGCGCCATCAACGATGAAGGCGTCGACGCGATCCTTGCGGCCGTGACGAATGCGGCGGCGGTCGCGCGACGTCTGGGCGTCGAGGAGCTCCTGCCGTTCGCCACGTCCGCGCTTCGGGAGGCCGCCAACGGGCCGGCCGTGCTGGAGCTGATCAAGGAACGGACCGGCGTCGATTTGCTGGTGCTCTCCGGCGAGGATGAAGCCCGGTTGACGTTCCTCGCCGTGCGACGGTGGTACGGCTGGTCGGCGGAGAACATTCTGGTCTTCGACATCGGCGGGGGTTCACTTGAAATCTCCTCCGGCGCGAATGAGAATCCCGAGGTGGCACTGTCGATCCCGCTGGGGGCCGGCCGCTCCACCCTGAACTTCCTGCATCATGACCCGCCGCTGGACGACGAGGTCAGGAGTCTCCGGGCGCACGCGTCGGAGCTCCTCGCGACGGCCGTCGGCGAGTTCACCGGACTTCCCGCCCCGCACCACGTTGTGGGGTCGTCGAAGACCATCCGTTCGCTGGCGAGGCTCGCCGGGTCCACCCAGGATGGCGTGGGGTCGGCCGACCGGATGATGTTGCGACGCTCCCAGCTTGAGGACTGGGTGCCGCGACTGGCGCGGATCCCGGCCGACGCCCGGCCCGCCCTGCCGGGCATCACCGTCGACCGCACGTTCCAGATCGTCGCCGGAGGCATTGTGCTCACCGAGGCGATGGCGGCGTTCGGCGTACGGGAACTCGAGGTGTCGCCCTGGGCGATGCGCGAGGGCATCATCCTGCGCTACCTCGACCGGCTGGGCTGATCCGGGGCACCCGCTTGATCATGGCGGGATGGGCAGCGGATGCGCCCAGCGCGAGCGCGCCTGCGCCCCGGTGCCTGCGGCTCCGCGTCTGTGCCCCTGTGTCTGTGCCTGTCTGTGCCCCCACTGGGATTCGAACCCAGACTGTAACGATTTTAAGTCGTCCGCCTCTGCCGGTTGGGCTATGGGGGCGCGTTCGAGGTGAGTCGAACGCTTCAAGCGTAGGGGCTGGCGAGCGACTACTTGTGAGCGGTCACCGTTTCCGAGACCCGCTCGGCCGCGGTTTCGTCTGCGGTGGACGGTGCCTCCGGGGTCGCGGCGGGAGCTTCAGACTGGGCGGCGGGACCGGTCACGGCCTTGGCGGGGGTCTTCCGGGGCGCGCGCTTCACCGGGGGTTTCACCGCTGTGGCTGCGACTGCCCCACGGGCCGGCGCGGCTGTCGACCCGGCGGACACCTCGACCGGAGCCGGGGGCTTCGGCCGGGCCGCGAACTCGACGAAGGCGGCGCGCGGGTGCTCAACCGCGGCCAGCGACACGATGTCGCGGCCAAGGAAGAAGTTGGCCACCCAGCCGATGATGACGCGGAGCTTCCGCTCCCAGCTCGGCATGGCCAGGCCGTGGTAGCCACGGTGTGCGATCCATGCCGGCACGCCCTTGATGGCGATCTTGCCGGATTGGAACACGCCGTATCCGACGCCGAGGCCGGCGACGGCGCCGAGGTTCTTGTGCACGTACTCCTTGGGGCCTTCGCCGCGGATGACGGCGACGATGTTCTTCGCCATCAGCTTGCCCTGGCGCACGGCGTGCTGGGCGTTCGGCACACAGAAGCCGCCGACTCCGCCGCCGCTGAGGTCGGGCACGGCGCTGACATCGCCGGCGCCCCAGGCGCCCTCGACGATGTCGTCCTCGGTGCCGACGCGGAGGTCGGAGCGCACCAACAGGCGGCCCCGCTCCTCGATCGGAAGGTCGGTGTGCCGCACGATGGCGGGGTTCGCCATCACACCGGCGGTCCAGACGATGAGGTCCGTCTCGAAGCTCACACCGGTGGACAGTTCGACCTTGCCGTCGACGGCAGAGGTGAGCTGGGTGTCGAGGTGGATCTGCGCGCCGCGCTGGGCGAGGTTGTTGATCACCCAGTGGCTGGTGGGCAGCGACACCTCGGGCATGATGCGGCCCATCGCCTCGATCAGGTGGAAGTGGGTGTCTTCGAAACTGATCTCCGGGTACCGCTTCAACAGCGAACTCGCGAACGAGCGGAGTTCGGCGAAGATCTCGATCCCGGCGAACCCGCCACCGACAACGGCGAAGGTGAGCAGGCGGTCCCGCTCGGGGCCGGCCGGCAGCTGCGCCGCCTTGTCGAAGTTGGTAAGTACGCGGTCGCGAATGTACACGGCCTCTTCGATGGTCTTGAGGCCGACGGCCTGGTCAGCCACGCCGGGGATCGGGAAGGTGCGCGACACGGCCCCGGCAGTGACGACGACGATGTCGTACTCGAACTCCCATGGCTCACCGTCTGGCGGCGTGATGGTTGCAGTCTTCTCAGCGTGGTTCACGTTTGTGACCTTGGCCGTGATGACGTTGGTCGTCTTGAGGTGCCGCCGCTGGGCGACAACCGCGTGGCGGGGGTCGATTGATCCCGCCGCGACCTCTGGGAGGAACGGCTGGTACGTCATATAGGGCAACGGATCAACCATTGTGACGTCGGCCTCACCCGGTCGGAGCCACTTCTCCAGCTTCCACGCAGTGTAAAAACCGGCATAGCCGCCGCCAACGATGAGAATTCTGGGCACGATTAGAAGGCCTCCTGGATGATTACCGATTCGCGAACAGTCTTTATTTGCGGCGGGTTCGCTTGAATTGCCGAGTGGCCCCTATGCCGAACAGCACTACAAGGATACCAAACCCGAGGAGCACGGCGAGCGGGGTGCTGATATAGGCCAGCGTCAACTGGTTCGGCAGCCACGCTGCGGCCACCGGGCGGTCGGGAAGGGCGGGGTCCGCTTTCGCGGGCACCGGTGCCATGGCAGTCGGCTCCGGCACGGGAGTCGGCTCGATGTCGGCGCGGCGATGGATGTGGATCCAGTCCTTGAGCAGCGCCGTCGGGGTGGGGCCGCCGGCCGCCGGCACGGCCGCCGTCACCGCTGCTGCGGCGTCGATGAGCCCGTTGCCGTAGATCGGGCTCGGCACCGAGTGCCCGTTCGGGTTGGCGGTCGCCACGATCCGGTTCATCACCCCGGCCGCGTCGAGTTTCGGGTAGGCCGCACGCACCAGGGCCACCAGGCCGGAGACGATCGGCGCCGCGGCGCTCGTGCCGTCCCACTGCACATAGCCGCCGCCGGGCACCACCCCGACGAGCTTCTCGCTGGGCGCGGCGACGGAGATCGTGATGCCCTGCGACGACGCGTCGAAGCTGGCTGCCTTGTTGCGGTCGACACCGGCGACAGTGAGCACTCCGGGGATGGTGGCCGGCGCGCCGACCTCGGTGGTACCGCTCCCCCGGTTCCCTGCCGCCGCCACCACCACGACGTCGTGCTCGAAGGCGTAGAGGAACGCGTCGTCCCAGCTGATCGGCCAGTCCAGGGTGTTCCGGGTCAGCGACATGTTGATCACATCGGCCCCGTTGTCCACCGCCCAGCGGATGCCGGCGGCGATTTGATCGTCATTGCTCACCGAGGCCTGGCTGGTTCCGAAAGCGACGGAGACCGACAGGATCGACGCCTCGGGTGCCACCCCGATCACCCCGTTTCCGGGCCCGGTGCCTCGGCCGGCCAGGAGCGAGGCCACCAGCGTTCCGTGCGAATTCTCGTCGCCGACCGGCGTCTGACCGTTTGCGGAACCCAGGCCCGAGACATCCGTTCCGCCGACGACCACGCCGGCGAGGTCGGGGACGCTGCCGTCGACGCCGGTGTCGATGACCGCCACTTTGACCCCGGCGCCCTTGGTCTTCGCCCAGGCCTGGCTGAAGCCGTAGTCGTTCAACCAGTATTCGAGGTCGCGCACCTGGTCGGCATGCGCCGGGGCGGAGTCAACGACGACAGATGCCCCGCTCAGGAGCATCGCGGCCAGGCCCATGGCGACGAGGGAACCGGTGCGTCGTGCGCCGGGCCGAACCCGCGGGCCCAACCCGGCCGAGGGGCCAGTCATTCGCGCCCGGGTGCGGCCTGACCGGTGGGCCCGGCGCCCGGTTCGGTTCCCAGGTCGTAGTCGAGGCACTCGCAGACCGTCGGTGTCCAGGCCGCGCGGACGAGGGCGAGGTCACCGATCGGGTTGACGCCGGGACCGGCGGCCAGTGAATGGGCGGCCAGGGCGTGCAGGCACTTGACCCGCTCCGGCATTCCGCCGGAGGAGATGCCGGCGATCTCCGGAACGTCGCCGAGCACGGCCCGGTCGGCCAGGAAACTCGTGTGGGCGTCGCGGTAGTGCGCGCGGACGCTCTCGTCGTCGGACAGCAGCTGGTTGTACTCGTTCATCACCTGGGTTGCCTCGAGGTACGAGATCGCTGCGGTCGCCGCCGGGTGCGACAGGTAGTACAGCGTGGGGAACGGTGTGCCGTCGCTCAGGCGCGGCGCGGTCGCGACGACCGTCGGGGCACCGCAGACGCAGCGCGCAGCGATGCCGGCGACGTCCCGGGCCGGGCGGCCCAGTTGCGCTGACACGATGGCGATGTCCCGCTCGGTGGGCGGATCGAACGGCGGGCGGGTCATTGTGAGGCCTCCGGAGCCAGTCCGGCCGTCATGACCGAGGCCAACATCGATTTCATCCAGTCGACTTTGGTGTCCTGGATCCGGGTGCTGACCGGTGCGGACGCGCTCGGCCCTGCAGCGGGAAGGGTGAGGTCGTTGATCACCAGGAAACTGATATCGCCGGGCAGGACGTATGACAGGCGGTCACGGGCCTGGGTGGTGATGAAGGTGCGGTCGTTCCAGCGCTCGCGCTCCGATTTGAGCTTGTCCACCGTCTGCTGCGCGGTCTGCACGGTCGCCCGGAGTTCGTTGATCTGCTGCCGTTGCTCGGCATACGTGCGAAGGCTCGGCGCGAGCACGACCACGGCGAGCACCAGGATTCCCATCATCACGAAGGAGAAGCCTGAAAAACGGATGCCGCGCAGCCAGCCTTCGAGAGGTGTCTCGGTTCCGGACATGGCGACGGGGCGCTCTTCGCGATTCTTCCCTGCCATTGCACCCCTCCCGGTGGTCGGGCCTGTCCAGACCCGGTGGTCGAGCCTGTCGAGACCCGGTGGTCGAGCCTGTCGAAAGCCGGCCGCGCGCCGGCCCGACCACCTCGACGAGCTTTCTAGCCGCGGAAGCGCGGGAAAGCGCTGCGGCCGGCGTACACCGCTGCGTCGCCCAACTCTTCTTCGATCCTCAGCAACTGATTGTACTTAGCCACCCGCTCGCTGCGGGCAGGCGCTCCGGTCTTGATCTGGCCGGCATCCGTTGCCACGGCCAGGTCGGCGATGGTGGTGTCCTCGGTCTCACCGGAGCGGTGCGACAGGATCGCCGTGTAGCCGCTGCGCTGCGCGAGGGCGACCGCGTCGAGCGTCTCGGTGAGCGTGCCGATCTGGTTCACCTTGACCAGGATGGAGTTGGCGGCGCCGAGCTCGAGGCCCTTGGCCAGGCGCACCGGGTTGGTGACGAACAGGTCGTCGCCGACGATCTGCACCTTGCCGCCGAGCTGCTCGGTGAGGTGCACGTAGCCGTCCCAGTCTTCCTCCTCCAGCGGGTCTTCGATCGAGACCAGCGGGTAGGCGTCGACGAGTTCGGCGTAGTAGGCGACGATCTCGGTGGCCGAAAGCTGCTTGCCCTCGAACTGGTAGGCGCCGTCCTTGAAGAACTCGGTGGCGGCGCAGTCGAGGGCGAGGGCGATGTCCTTGCCGGGCACGTAGCCGGCGTTCTCGATGGCTTCGACGATGAGGTCGAGCGCGGCGCGGTTGCTGGGCAGGTTGGGCGCGAAGCCGCCCTCGTCACCGAGGCCCGTCGACAGGCCCTTCGACTGCAGCAGTGCCTTGAGGGCGTGGTAGGTCTCGACGCCCCAGCGGAGCGCCTCACTGAACGTCTCGGCGCCGATCGGGACGATCATGAATTCCTGGATGTCCACGTCATTGTCGGCGTGGGAACCGCCGTTGATGATGTTCATCAGCGGAACCGGCAGCGTGTGCGCGTTCGGGCCGCCGAGGTAGCGGAACAGGGGCAGACCGGCCGAGTGGGCGGCCGCCTTCGCGACGGCCAGGCTCACGCCGAGGATGGCGTTGGCGCCGACGCGCTCCTTGTTCTCGGTGCCGTCGACGGCGATGAGCGCTGCGTCGATGATGCGCTGGTCGGTGGCGTCGAGGTCCTCGATCGCCGGGCCGAGCTCGTCGATGACGGCGTCGACGGCCTTCCGCACACCCTTGCCCTGGTAACGGCCCTTGTCACCGTCGCGCAGTTCATAGGCCTCGAACGCGCCGGTGGATGCGCCGGACGGAACAGCCGCACGGCTGACCGTGCCGTCGTCGAGCAACGCTTCGACCTCGACGGTGGGGTTGCCGCGCGAGTCGAGAATTTCGCGAGCGTCTACTGCCTCAATGAGAGCCACAACTGTCTCCTGTGTTCTGGGTGTGGGGGTTTGAGGAAAACTTCGGTGTAATCCAGTGCCAGTCTATCGAGCGTCGTGCCCGGCGCGCGTGCGGCCAAATGGTCGCCAATCCGGCGCGTCAGGCGGCACTTTGACCGCACGCGCGGACACAGTGACGGCACGCGCGGTACCTGTGACGGCACGCGCGGACCGGCGGGCCGGTCGGCCTCGTCAGCCGAGGGGCTTGAAGTCCAGCGCCGCGGCATCCGCTGTGCCGGTGGGAACGAACGCGAAGCTGCCGTAGCCGGCCTCGGCCGCCCGGTCGAGCACGGGGGTGAGGTTCTTCGCCCGCTTCTCCAGCCGCACCCGTTTGCCCTGGCCGACGAGCGCCGACTTCAGCGCAACCAGGTCGGACGGGCTGGCGTTCTTCTCGTGCACGAGCACCACGGCATCGGCAACGGATGCCGCATCGGGCTCCAGCAGGTCGACGATGCGTTCGAAGCCGATGGAGAATCCGCACGCCGGAACCTCGGTGCCGAGGAAGCGGCCGATCATGCCGTCGTAGCGTCCGCCGCCGCCCAGCGAGTAACCGAGGTCGGGGTGGGCGATCTCGAAGATGGTCCCGGTGTAATAGCCCATGCCGCGGACCAGGGTGGGGTCGAACTCGAGCTCGACGCCCGGCATCGCCGCACGAAGGGCGAGCAGGTCCCGGTAGGCGTCGACGTCGAGCCAGGCCGGTGGCTCGGTGGTGGTGCCGTCTGCGGCTTCCGTGCCGAGCAGGTTCCAGCCGGCGCGTCCAATCACACCGAGGGTCTCAGCGACGGCCGGCGCGCTGGCGCCGTCGATGATCCCGAGCGCGCCGAGCTCGGCGACCACTCCGTCCACGCCGATCTTGTCGAGCTTGTCGATCGTGATCAGCGCGCGCTCCGTGAGGTCGGGCGCGACGCCCCAGTGCCCGAGCAGGGCGGAGAGGACCCGCCGGTCGTTGATGCGGATCGTGCAGCCGGAGAGCCCGAGCGCGTCCAGCGCGGCCGAGGTCGCGGTGATCAGTTCGATCTCGGCCAGCGGCCCGGCTTCACCGATGATGTCGATGTCGCACTGCATGAACTGGCGGAACCGGCCCTTCTGCGGCCGTTCCGCGCGCCAGACCGGGGCGATCTGGATCGCCCGGAACACGGTGGGCAGGTTCGCGCGGTGCGTGGCGTAGAAGCGGGCCAGCGGCACGGTGAGGTCGAACCGGAGGCCCAGGTCGGCCAGGGACAGCAGGTCGCCGGACTCGGCTGCGGCGGCGGCATCCGCTTCGGTCAGACCGCGCCTCATCACGGCGAACGCGAGCTTCTCGTTGTCGCCGCCGAGACCGGAATGCAGGCGCGCGGCGTCTTCCATGACCGGGGTCTCGATCTCGTCGAAACCGTGGGAGGCGAAGCTGGCGCGGATCACCCCGAGCGCGTGCTCACGCCGGGCCTTGTCGGCGGGGAGGAAATCGCGCATGCCGCGCGGCGGGGTCACTGCAGTTGCCATGCCCACAATTCTGTCAGTTCAGCGGATGCCGCCCGTCCGGCCGCGGTTGTGCGGCCCCGGTTGTGCAGCCGGGGATGTGCTGGCAGTCCTGGCGCGCGCCCGAAATGGCGGAACGCGCCCGCCTCGGCGGCAGCGCGGCGCCGATTCGACCGCGCCCACCACCGTGCCCACGAGCGGGGAGCTGCCCGACACTCCTGCCGCGCACCAGAAACGGCAGCCCGCGCCCGAGATGGCGTGCCGCACGCGCCACGGCGGCAGCGGCACGCCTCGCGGGGCGCGGCAATGCGGCGCCCAGCTGCCCGGCACACATGCCGCGCGCCCGAAATGGCGGCGCGCACCCGAAAGGGCGGCGCGCACCCGAAAGGGCGGCACGCGCCCGCCACGGCGGCAGCGGCACGCCTCACGGGGCGCGGCAATGCGGCGCGGACCCGCCCGGCACTCATGCCGCGCGCCCGAAATGGCGGCGCGCGCCCGCCACGGCGGCACAGTCGGCGTCAGTCGGTCGTGCCGAACAGCCCCGTGCCGTGCTCCATCAGCGAGTCGAAGGCCTCCCCGTAGGTGTCGGGAACGGTCTCGCCCGGCTTCCCGTATCGGGCGACCAGCAACCCCATCAGGCCACTCGCCGGTGAGGTCAACGGCCGGTCCCGGAAACGCTCGAGCGGTCGCGGCACCGACTCCGGGTTTGGCGGCGTGTACTGCGGCTGGGTGTCCGGCCAGTCGGATGCCGGCCGCGGCGCCTGCAGGTTGACCACGGTGAACAGATTGTTGGCCCCCGCATCGCGAGCCGTCAGCGGCTTCAGCCCGTGGAGCCGGGTGAGGGTGCTGGCCACGGCCCCATGGTGCGTCTCGTCGTTGATCACCGTCCCGGCGCGGGTGTACGCGGAGATTGCGATCGCCGGAACCCGGCAGCCGAGCCGGTCGAATCCGAAACCCATCTCGCCGGGCCCATCAGAACTGGGCGGCGTCGCAGCTGGTGGCGCGACATGGTCGTAAGTGCCGCCGTGCTCATCGAAGGTGACCAGGAGCAGCGTGTTGTTCGCGTTGGAGCCTGCCGACGAGTCGCCGTTCTTGATCGCGGTGTACACGTCGTGCAGCAGCGCATCGCCGGCGCGCACGTCGGAGAGCGCGCCGTTGAAGAATTCATCGCCGTCGACCTCGCCCTCACGCAGCCGGCCGATCGGCGGGTGCATGTCGTTGTGGTTGAAGGTCATCCGCGGCTCGATGAAGGCGTAAGCGGGCAGGGTGCCGTTCTCGGCATCCGCGTAGAACTGCTCCATGGTACGGAAGTTGCTCCTCCAGTACGGCTCCAGCGCCGGCGCGTGCAGGAATCCGGTGAACGAGATGATCTGCGCCTCGTCGTAATAGACCCTCCAGCTGAGCCCGGCGTCCTCCAGCCGGTTGAAGACGGTCGGTGCCGCGGGAGCGTCCAACCACTTGGCGTAGCCGCCGCCCGCGTTGGTGACGAACCCGTGCGAGGTCGAGGCGTGGAAGAACGACCGGTTGCAGAAGGTCTGCGACGGCACGGCGCAGAACCAGAAGTCGTAGACGGCGAAACTGCGGGCAAGGGTCGACATCACTGGCAGCATGTCCGGCGTGAAACCGCCCATCGCCACCCGCAACTCCGCGTCGGTGGGCGCCGAGCCGCGGAGGTGCCGGTAGTTGATCTCGTAGTCGCGCACGA
Organism: Glaciibacter sp. 2TAF33; assembly: GCF_052114945.1. Lineage (NCBI taxonomy): Bacteria > Bacillati > Actinomycetota > Actinomycetes > Micrococcales > Microbacteriaceae > Glaciibacter > Glaciibacter sp. 2TAF33. The sequence continues at coordinate 133,530 of NZ_JBFRFS010000007.1, read as the reverse complement.
AGCCGGAGTTGTCGGCGAGGGTCCCCGCCGGCGGCGCATTGAACGGATGCTGCGCCGGGCTCGCCCGCAGATCGGCGTTGCTCGCGGGTTTGACCGTTCCGAAAAGCTGGGTGTTGACGTGCGGGAACTGCTCCCCCGGGTCCGGATCGGGGTGGCTCATGATGGTGTCGGTGGCACCCGAGTACGCGTGCGCCGCAATCGATGTGCCGTCGGAGGCGCTGTTGCTGTAGTTGCCCATGGCCAGCCCGTCGAATGCATGTCCATCCGGCAGAGTGTCAGGTGTGTAGAGCCAGCCGAGCATATTGTCGAACGAACGGTTCTCGAACATCAGCACCACGATGTGGTCGAAGCCCGGCTCGGAACGAGGATCCAGCGGAGCGGACCGGCCGGGGTTCTCGCGTCGCGCCGCCGCTGCGCCGAACGCCGCCCACGGCGAGCCCGGCAGCGGCGATGCCGCCGGCCTTGAGGAACGAGCGCCGGGAGGATCGCAGTGCGGCGGCGTTCGCTTCCGCGTTGGCGGCCGGGTCGGTGTGGTCGGTGGTCCGCAGGCCCCGGCCGCCCTCGGCGCCAGTCGCAGGGCTGGTTGCGTTGCCGGCGCCGGGTCCAGGTGCAGCACCCTCGTCCGCGCCATCCGAACCGGAGTCCTGGGACATGCGCCTATTCTGCCGGGAAGGCGATGATTCCCGCATCGGTCGGGTCGCCGAACGCGTCCGCGCCGGCACTGGTGTCCGCCTCGGCCGCCCGAATCTCCTCCTGCAGGTCGCGCAGGGCGCCGCGGAGCGCGCGCTCCGCATCGAGGCCCTGCGCCCTCGCCGACGCCACGATGGCGAGCAGGAGCGGGCCGAGCTCATCCTCGGACTGCAATGCCATCGACGGCGGGGCATCCGTTTCGAGCAGGCCGATCTTCTGTGCCCGGCCGATCACCTTGTCGGCGAGGGCGAGGGCGGGCATGCCCTGCGGGACGCCATCGAGCACGCTGGTGCGGTGTGGCTTCTCCGCGGCCTTGAAACCGTCCCACGCGGCCACCACGTCGTCGGCGGTCTCGAGCGTCTGGTTGCCGAACACGTGCGGGTGCCGACCGACCATCTTCGCCGTCATGTGGGCGGCGACGTCCTGGATGTCGAAGTCCTCACCGCTCGTGTGTGCTGCGATGTCGGCGTGGAACAGCACCTGGTAGAGCACATCACCGAGCTCCTCGATCATCTCCTCACGGCTGCCCGCCTCGATCGCGTCGATCAGCTCGTGGCTCTCCTCGATCAGGTATTGCACCAGGGATTCATGGGTCTGCTCGGCGTCCCAGGGGCAGCCGTCTGGGGCGCGCAGCCGGGCCACCGTCGCGATGAGCGTGTCGAGCGCGCTGGGCTCGCCGGCGTCCTGGCCCGCGGACCGGCCCGCGTTCTGGTCAGCGTTCTGGTCAGCGTTCTGGTCAGCGGATGCCGTGCCGGAGAAGACGGGATTGGTCACGTGGCCCTCCTGAAGGTCGCCTCCATCGTAAGCTTCGGGCGCGGAGAATCCGGCCGGTTCGCGGTTATAGCTGCGGTGGGGAGGCGTGCGCCAGTACCCTTGGTGCAGGTGAGCCGGGAAGTCTGGTCGGCGGGCGGAGGCATCCGCTCTCGTCGCTTCACCGACCCCGACGGGCCACCATGACCTTCATCCGCTCCGAACGTTACGCCGCCGGCATTCTCCTCGCCGCAGCCGCACTCGGCCTGCTGATCGCGAACACGCCGATCGGCGGGGCGCTCCTCGGCGCCGTCGACGCACACCCGCACACTCCGCTGTTCGGGCTTGACCTGTCGATACGGCACTGGATCAGCGACGGGTTGCTGGCGGTCTTCTTCTTCCTGGTGGCGATCGAGCTGAAGCGCGAGCTCGTCGTCGGCGATCTCAACAGCCCCGCCAAGGCCGCGCTGCCCGCCTTCGCCGCGCTCGGCGGCGTTGTCGTGCCGGCCTGCATCTATCTGGCGGTCACTTCCGGCAGTGCGTTGCAGTCCGGCTGGCCGGTGCCGACCGCGACCGACATCGCCTTCGCCCTCGGCGTGCTCGCGGTCTTCGGCCGCGGTATCCCGCCCCGGGTGCGGGTGTTCCTGCTCGCCCTCGCGGTACTGGATGACCTGGTCGCGATCCTCATCATCGCGTTGTTCTTCACCCAGGACGTGCAGCTGCAATTCCTGGGCTGCGCCGCCATCACGGCGACAGGGTTCGGGCTTCTGAGCCGGATGCTGAAGCCACGCTCCCGCTGGACCCTCACCCGCCGGCCCCGGTGGCCGCTGGGTGCTGCGCTGGTCGTGCTCGCCGTGCTCACCTGGTATTTCACCCTGCAGTCCGGGGTGCACGCAACCATTGCCGGCGTGGTGTTGGGGATGGTGATGGCGCGGGTGCCGGCCGGGCACACGCACCACGTCCTTGAGCCGTACTCGAACGGCGTGGTGCTGCCGCTGTTCGCGTTCTCGGCAGCAATGGTGGCGATCCCCGCGGTGCGCGTCGGCGAGCTCAGCCCGGCATTCTGGGGCATCGTTCTCGCGCTGCCGGTGGGCAAGTTCGTGGGGATCACCTTTGCCGGCTGGCTCGGGAGCACCGTCGGGAGGGCAGTGGCAGGCCGTCGACCCGGTGCCCACGACCGGCCGGCCTGGCTCACCGTGGCGGACATCATGACGGTCGCCTGCCTCGGCGGCATCGGCTTCACCGTGTCGCTGCTGATGAGCGAGCTCGCCTTCGCCGACGAGCGCGGCGTCGCCGACCAGGGCACCCTGGCCGTACTTGTTGGGTCCGGCATCGCGATTGTGATCTCCGGATTCGTGGTCAGCGCGCGCGCCCGGCAGTATCGCCGAAGGCATCCGCTGGCCTGAGCCGGCAGGCCTGGAATCGGCTCGGCGCGCCCGGATCGGCTCGGCGCGCCCGGATCGGCTCAGCGCGCCCGCATCGGCTCAGCGCGCCCGGATCGGCTCGGCGCGCCCGCCCCGGCGGCGGCGTGGCGCCTTTTCGGGCGCGCCCGCCTAGCGGCGGCGCCGGCAGGCCAGGCATCGGGTCAGCGCGCCCGAATCGGCTCCGCGCGCCCGCCCCGGCGGCGGCGTGGCGCTATTTCGGGCGCGCCCACCTGGCGCCCGGTTCGGGGTACGTCGCTTCAGCCCGGCTAGGAGACCTTCGCTGCGGTCGCATCCACCGGCGGCGGGAAAATCGCACCGAGGAAGGCGCCCGCCCACTCGATCAGCGCGGGATCGTCGAGGGCCTCCCCGTCCGGACGCGGCATCGGCACCGTGAGCGAACCGTTCTGGGTGAAGTAGCGCGCGCCGGGGTACATCCGCTGCAACCGCACCTGGATCGAGTCGGGCAGGTCGACCGGCGCGACCCGGAGGTTCGAACCCATCGCGACGACCTCGCCGAGGCCGGCCTGCTGGGCGCGCCAGCGCAGCCGGGATACGGCGATGAGGTTCTGCACCGGCGTCGGCGGCTCGCCGTAACGGTCGGTGAGCTCCTCGAGCACCTGGTCGATCTGCCCTTGTCCCGCGGTCGGCGCACTCGCGGCCGAGAGCTTCTGGTAGGCCTCCAGCCGCAGCCGCTCGCTGTCGACGTAGTCCTCGGGAATGTGCGCATCGACCGGCAGCTCGAGCCGCAGCTCGGTCTGGCCCTCGGCGACGTCGCCGCGGAAGGTCGACACCGCCTCGCCGATCATGCGCAGGTAGAGGTCGAAGCCGACGCCCGCGATGTGGCCGGCCTGCTCGCCCCCGAGCAGGTTGCCGGCCCCGCGGATTTCGAGGTCCTTCAGCGCAACCTGCATGCCACTGCCCAGCTCGTTGTTCGCCGCGATGGTGGAGAGCCGGTCGTGCGCGGTCTCGGAGAGCGGCTTGTTCTCGTCATAGAGGAAGTAGGCGTAGGCGCGCTCCCGGCCACGGCCGACCCGCCCGCGCAACTGGTGCAGCTGGCTGAGGCCGTACTTGTCCGCGCGATCAATGATGATGGTGTTGGCATTGGCGATGTCGAGGCCGGTTTCAATGATGGTCGTGGTGACCAGCACGTCGAACTTGCGCTCCCAGAAATCGACCACCACCTGCTCGAGCTGCGCCTCGGGCAGCTGGCCGTGCGCGACCGCGATGCGGGCCTCCGGCACCAATTCGGCCAGGTTGGCCGCGATTCGGTTGATGCTCGACACCCGGTTGTGCACGAAGAAGATCTGGCCCTCACGCAGCAGTTCCCTGCGGATCGCCGCGGCGACCTGCCGTTCGGAGTACGGGCCGACGAAGGTGAGGATCGGATGCCGGTCCTCCGGCGGGGTCGCCAGGGTCGACATCTCGCGGATGCCGGTGACCGCCATCTCGAGGGTGCGTGGAATCGGCGTGGCGCTCATGGCGAGGATGTCGACGTTGGTCTTGAGTTTCTTCAGCTGGTCCTTGTGCTCGACGCCGAAGCGCTGCTCCTCGTCGATGATGACGAGGCCGAGGTCCTTGAAGATGACGTTCTCCGACAGCAGCCGGTGGGTGCCGATGACGAGGTCGACGGTGCCGTCGAGCATCCCGGCGATGGTCTCCCGTGACTCTTTCTCGGTCTGGAACCGGCTCAGCGCGCGCAGGTGGATCGGGAACCCGGCGAAACGCTCCTGGAACGTCTCCATGTGCTGGCGCACCAGCAGCGTCGTCGGCACCAGCATGGCCACCTGCTTGCCGTCCTGGATCGCCTTGAACGCGGCACGCACCGCCACCTCGGTCTTGCCGAAGCCGACGTCGCCCGAGAGCAGCCGGTCCATCGGGATCGGCCGCTCCATGTCGGCCTTGACCTCGTCGATCGTGGTCAGCTGGTCGGGCGTCTCGGCGAACGGGAACGCCTCCTCGAGCTCCCGCTGCCAGGGCGTGTCCGGTCCGAACGCGTGGCCCTTGCTGGCCATCCGCGCCGAGTAGAGCTTCACCAGCTCCACCGCGATATCGCGCACGGCCTTCCTGGCCTTGTTCTTCGCCGCCGACCAGTCGCTGCCACCCATCTTGCTGAGCGCCGGCGCCTCGCCGCCGACGTAGCGGGTGAGCAGGTCGAGCTGGTCGGTGGGCACGAACAGCTTGTCACCGGGGTGGCCGCGTTTCGACGGCGCATACTCGAGCGCCAGGTATTCGCGCTTGGTCTTGACCGCGTTGCGGCCGCCGCTGGACACCTCTCGCTGGGTGAGCTCGAGGAACTTGCCGATGCCGTGGGTCTGGTGCACCACGTAGTCGCCCGCCTTCAGCTGCATCGGGTCGACGACGTTCTTCCGCCGGCTGGCGAGCTTCTTCACCTGGCGGGCGTCGTATCCGACGGTGCGCCCGTAGAATTCCGACTCGCTGACCAGGCTGAGCTTCAGCTCCGGCAGTTCGAAACCGTGGTCGACGGATGCCTTCAGCAGGTATGCGATGCCCGGTTCCGGGTCCGCGGGGAACTCGTCGACCACCCGGGCCGGCAACTCGTGCTCGGCCAGGACATCGGCGGCGCGTTCGACGAGGCCGGCCCCCTGGGCGACGATGGCGACCATCCAGCCGTCCTTCAGTCGCGACGCCAGGTGACCCACCGCACCCTCGACGCTGCCCTGGAAGCTGGGGACGGCATCCGCTTGGATGCGAACCGTGAGGAGGTCGTCCATTTCGCGGTGCTCTGGCAGGACCTCCGTGGGGAGCTCCTCCCCCACCGGGGCGGCCTGGAAGGAACTGAGGGTCCACCAGACGTGCTCGGAGGCGGGCTGGCCGGGGGCGCTGAACTTCACCGAGTCGCGGAGCTGGCCCAGGGTGAGGAAGTCGCCGGAGTCGAGGTCGATCGGGGCTTCTGCGCCGGCGGTGGCGGCATTCCAGGCGGCGGAGAGGAATTCGCGGTTGGTCTCGGCGAGGCTGATCGCGCGGGAGGCGACCCGCTCCGGGGAGATCACGGCAATCGCCGCGCCGGCGGGCAGGTAGTGGGTGATCGGCACCAGGCGGTCGACGAGTGCCGGGGCGAGGCTCTCCATGCCGTCGGCCGGGATGCCCTCGGCGATCTTGGCGAGCATGCCGACCAGGCTCGGGAACTCGTGCTGCATCTCCCTGGCCCGCTGCCGCACGGCAGGGCTGAGCAGCAGCTCGCGGCTCGGCGGCAGGCTGACGGATGCGATCGGTTCGGGCAGCGAACGCTGGTCGGCGACCGAGAACGCCCGGATCTGCTCGACCTCGTCGCCGAAGAACTCCACCCGGTACGGGTGCGGGGCGACCGGCGGGAACACGTCGAGGATGCCTCCGCGCACCGCGAATTCGCCGCGCCGGGTGACCATGTCGACCCGGGAGTAGGCAACGTTCACGAGTTCGTGGGCGATCTGGGCGAGGTCGTAGCCGCGTCCGGCGGCGGTCAGCTCGATCGGTTCGAAGTCGGTGAGGTTGTCTGCGACGGGCTGCAGGGCGGCGCGGACAGAGGCGACGACGACGAGGGGCGCACGCTCGGCGGGGTCTGCGGCCTCCCAGTCGCGCATCCGCCGGAGCGCGTGCAGGCGCTTGCCGACGATCTCGGCGCTCGGGCTGAGGCGCTCGTGCGGGAGGGTCTCCCAGGCCGGGAAGTCCACGATTTCGGCGGGTTTGGCAGCGTCGGAGGCGAAGCAGGCGAGGTTCTCGCGCAGCGCCTCGGATTCGCGGCCGGTTGCGGTGATCACGAGCAGTGCCTGGGTGTTCCCCTGCTCCCTGCGGCGGCGGGCGAGGCCGGCCAGGAGCGGGGCCCGAAGGCCCTCTGTGAGCGAGAAGTCGGCGTCCCTGGCCGCGAAGCGCAGGGCGTTATCGAATGTGGAGGCGCGCGAAAGCGCTGCGATTAAGCCCTGAAGGATCACTCGCACAAGTCTACAAGTTCCGCGAAAACGCAGTAGTTGGGTCTAAACGGGCCGCATAACCCCAACGAGTGCGTTCTCGCGGGGCGTTGACGGGCTTCTCAGGCGGGCGAGTGGAACTTCTGCTGGGCCGTGGTGAGACCGTCGGCGGCGATCGCTTCGACCGCATCCGCGGCATCCGTCAGCAGGTTGGGCAGGGTGGTGCGTTCGGCGGCGGTGAAATCGCGCAGCACGTAGTCGGCGGCATCCTGCCGTCCGGGCGGGCGGCCGATGCCGACGCGCACCCGGGTGAAGTCGTTCGTGCCGGTCGCGGCGATGATGTCACGCAGGCCGTTGTGGCCGCCGTGCCCGCCGCCGGCCTTGAGTTTGAGCGTGTCGAACGGCAGGTCCAGCTCGTCGTGCACCACGATGAGGCGCGACGGCTCCAGCGAGTAGAACCGCAGCAACGCCGCGACCGGGCCGCCGGATACGTTCATGAACGTGTTCGGTTTGGCCAGCACGAGCTTCGGCCCGTCGGGGAAGCTGCGCCCCTCGGCGACCGTCGCGTTCGTCTTGTGCGACTTGAAATTGGCCGACATACGATCGGCCAGTTCGGCCAGGACCATCTGGCCGACGTTGTGTCGGTGGCCGGCGTAGCCGGGCCCGGGGTTGCCGAGCCCGACTACGAGCCAGAGATTATCGTCCAGAGGACTGCTCCTCGTGCGACGAAACCACATGACGCATCCGCTTCAAGACGCTATGCAGCGTGACTATTCAGCGGGCGCAGCGGCAGGAGCCTCTGCAGCGGCCTCGGTGGTCTCCGGCTCTTCCTCGCCACGCGGCGCGTGCACGTAGAGCACGAGCGTGTCGGGGTCCGAGATGAGGACGGCACCGGTCGGCAGCGAGATGTCCTTGGCGTGGATCTGGGCGCCCTCTTCGAGGCCCTCGATGTCCACAGACACGTTCTCGGGGATGTGGGTGGCCTCAACCTCGAGCAGCAGGGTCTTGGTGTCGAAGTCGGCGATGGTGCCGGCCGCGGGCTCACCGGTGACGTGCACGGCAACCTCAACCTGCACCTTCTCGCCCTTGCGGACGACGATGAGGTCGAGGTGCTCGATGATCTGTCGAACCGGGTCCTTCTGCACGTCCTTCACCAGGGTGAGGTGCGTCGTGCCGTCCAGGTCGAGCTCGAGCACCTGGTTGGCCTTGCGCAGCAGCAGGCCGATGTGGTGGGCCGGCAGCGCAACGTGCACCGGATCGGTGCCGTGGCCGTAGATGACGGCGGGGATCTTGCCGGCAACCCGGAGCCGGCGGGCGAAGCCCTTGCCGAACTTCTCGCGCAGTTCGGCGACAACCTTGTTGTCTTCAGCCATGATGTTTCTCCTTGCGGGGCAGATGCGCCCTGATCGATGGTTCACAGGCTGTGCCTGCAACGTATGGGTACTGGTTCAACTCGAACGCATTGTCAGCGTGAGGAAAAGAGGAAGTCTTTTCGCCGCGTCGATAACGGATGCCGTACTCGCGGTCGCCCGCCAGCGTTGTCATCCCTCGCCGAAGTTCAGTTCGCCAGTCTAGCAGCCGCCGCAGGCCCCGTTTGGCCCGCCCCATTCCCGCCCTTTCACGTCGCCGAGAACGCACTTGTTGGGGTTATCGAGCGCTCATAACCCCAACAAGTGCAGACTCGCGGGGCGGTCAGAGGGACGGGCGCGACTCCTCGGCGACGGCACGGAACGCGGCCGCCCGGCTGCGGAGTTCGTCGAGGTCGCCCCCGCGCACCGAGTCGCCGAGCAGCGGGCTGCCGATCCCGACCGCGATCGCGCCGTATCCCAAATACTCCGCCGCCGCGACGGTAGTGACTCCGCCCACCGGCACGAAGGGCACCAGCGGCAGCGGTTCGCGCAGTGCCTTCAGATAACGGGGGCCACCGACCGACCCGGGGAAGAGCTTCACCGCGGTCGCGCCGAGGCCCACAGCCGTGAGCACCTCTGTCGGCGTCAGCGCACCGGCCACCACGGGGATCCCCCGTGCCACCGACTCGGCGACGCTGTCGGTGACGGCCGGGGTCACCATGAAGCGCGCACCGGCATCCGCCGCCCGTGCCACGTCGTCGCGCGTCAAGACGGTGCCGGCGCCGATCATGCAGCGGTCACCGCCGAGCCGCTGGATCTCACCGATGACTCGCAGCGCGTCCGCAGTCACGAGCGACACCTCCAGGAAACGGATGCCGCACTCGACCAGCGTGACGCCCGCCCTGATCGCGGCATCCGCGTCGCTGCCGCGGATGATCGCGAGCAGCCTCTCCTGCGTGAGATCGTTCAGGAAGTTCTCGTTCATGTTCACCATTCCGCCAGGGATCCGTCAGGGTGCCGCCAGATCGGCGACCGCCAGCTGTGGCCGCGGGCATCTGCCGCCCGCACCGCTTTCTCGTCGACCTCGATCCCCAACCCGGGGCCGGTCAGCCGCTCGATGCTGCCGTCGACGAATCGCAACGGGGTCTTGTCGACGACATAGTCCAGCAGTTCCGCGCCCTGGTTGTAGTGGATGCCGATGCTTTGCTCCTGGATCAGGAAGTTCGGCGTCGAGAAGCCGACCTGCAACGAGGCGGCGAGGGCGATCGGGCCCAGCGGGCAATGGGGCGCCAGCTGCACGTCGAAGGCCTCAGCTACTGCAGCGATGCGACGCACCTCGGAGATTCCACCGGCGTGGGAGAGGTCCGGCTGGGCGACGGCGATGCCCGCCTGAAGCACGGGCAGGAAGTCCTGCCGGTTGTAGAGCCGTTCCCCCGTGGCGATGGGAACGGATGTCGAGCGAGTGAGGTCACCGATCAGGTGAGAGTTCTCGGGAACGACGGGTTCTTCGATGAAGAACGGCCGGAGCGGTTCGAGCAGCGGCGCGATGCGGCGGGAGGTGGCCAGGGTGAACCGGCCGTGGAAGTCCACGGCGACATCCCGGTGCGGCCCGAGCACCTCACGCGCGGCGGCGACCCGATCGAGAACGCCGTCGATCTCGGCAACGGAGCCCATCCGGCTCATGATTCCCGACGCGTTCATCTTGACGGCGGTGAGGCCAACGGCGAGTTGCGCCCCGATGGCGTCGGCGATGCCGCTGGGGTCATCGCCGCCCACCCAGCCGTACACCCGGATCCGCTCGCGCACGGCTCCGCCGAGTAGCTCGTGCACGGGAACGCCGAGGGCCTTGCCCTTGATGTCCCAGAGCGCCTGGTCGATGCCGGACAACGCGCTGCCGAAGACCGGCCCGCCGCGGTAGAACCCGCTCTTGGACAGCACCTGCCAGTGGTCCTCGATGCGGCCGGGATCGGTTCCGATCAGGTATTCGGCGTACTGCTCGACGACCGTGCGCACGGCGTCTGCGTGCCCTTCCAGGCTCGCCTCGCCCCAGCCGACGATGCCGGCATCCGTTTCAATGCGTACGAACAGCCACCGTGGCGGAACCAGGAAGGTTTCGATCCTGACGATCTTCATACTCTGCTAACCCTTCGTGGCGCCGGCCGTGAGGCCAGAGACGATGTACTTCTGGGTGAACAGGGCGATCACCATGATCGGAACCGTGACCACCACCGCCGCGGCCATCAGACTGCCCCAGTCGATGCTGGCGTAGGAGACGAAGTTGAAGATCGCGACAGGCAGGGTCTTGGTGTTCGCGCCGGAGAGCACCAGGGCGAACATGAAGTTGTTCCAGGAGAAGATGAACGAGAGGATGCCTGCCGTTGCGAGCCCCGGGACCGACAACGGAAGCGTGATCCGGGCGAACGCCCCGATCGGGGTGAGCCCGTCGACCTGCGCCTGTTCCTCGAGCTCCAGCGGCATCGAGTCGAAGAAGCTGATCATGATGTACACGATCAGCGGCAACGCCACGAACATGTGCGAGAGGATCAGCACGCCGAAACCGCCGACCAGGCGCAGGTTGGCGAAGATGAAGTACCACGGCACCAACAAGCTGACGCCGGGGATGATCCTCGCCATGAGTACGACCATCGCCGAGCGGTGCATGGTGAACCGGCTCATCGCGTACGCGGCCGGTACTCCCAGGACCAGCGACAAGACGGTCGACCACAACGCCACCCAGAAGCTGTTGAAGATGAAGCTGAAGTAGTTGTTGCGACTGAGCACGTTCGCGTAATTGTCGAACGTGGGTGTGAACAGCAGCGTCTTGCTCGCGTCGTAGATGTCCACGTTCGTCTTCAGCGACGCGATGAACATCCAGACCAGCGGCGCCACGAACATCAGCACCACCAGGGTGAGCGCGACCACCCGGAAGACCGGGTAGGCGCGAGGCTTGCGCCGTCTGGCCTGCACCGGGGCCGGCCGAGCCGAGGCCACCGGTGTGGTGAGGAGAGTGTCGGTTGTCACCGGTTCGCCTTTCTACGGAATGTGACGAGCCACATGATCCCAATGATGAGCAGGAAGAACAGGATGAGCACCGTCGAGGCGATGCCGTAGTCGTTGTAGTCGAAGCTCAGCCCATAGGCGTACACGTTGAGCGTCTCCACCTCATGGAACGAACCGCCGCCCTTGCCCTTGGTGGCGTAGAGGATGTCGAAGGTCTTCAGCGCGTCGATGCCCCGCAGCACGATGGCGACGATGACCGTCGCCCGCAGGAGCGGCAGGGTGACGAACCAGAATCGCTGCCAGGCGTTGGCGCCGTCGATCCGCGCGGCCTCGTCGGGTTCTTCGGAGAGCGAGGTGAGGCCGGCCAGGAGGATGAGCACGATCATCGGCGTCCATTGCCAGATGTCGACGAACATCAGTGTCGGCAGGGCGGTCGCCTGACCGCTCAGCCAGGGCTGCGGCGGCACGCCGAACCAGCCGAGCAGCTGGTTGGCGAAGCCGATGTTCGGGTCGAAGATCAGCCGCCACATCATGCCGACGGCGACGGGCGTGGCCACCAGCGGCAGGAGGATCGCGACGCGCACCCACTTCTCGCCCTTGAACGGGCGCCAGAGCAGCAGCGCGATGCCCATCCCGAGTACCAGTTCGACCGCCAGGGCGCCCCCGGTGAAGATGAAGGTGCGCGCAACGGCCGGCCAGAATCGGGTGAAATCGCCGAAGACCTCGAGGTAGTTGTCGAAGCCGACGAACTCGGACTCCGCCCGCACAGAGCCTTCGGTGTCTGTGAGGCTGAGGTAGATCGTCCAGAGCAGCGGGACGGCGATCAGCAGGCCGACGAAGATCATCGCGGGCGCCGCGAACAGCCATTTCCTGTGGTGGTTTGCCCAGGCGGAGAAATTCATCCGCGCGGTGGGCGTTCTGCTGACCAGTGCGGTCATCGTTCACCTCGGTTCAAGGTCTGCAAACAGGGGGTCGAAAACGGATGCCCGGCACCGGCGAGGCGCCGGGCATCCGTTTCAGGGGTACTTACTTCTCGTCGTCCAGCAGGGCCTGGAAGGCCTTGTTGGCGGCGTCGGCGGCGGCGTCGGAGTCGCCGCCGGTGATGGCGGTGACAATCGGGTCGCCGACGATCTCACGTGCCTCTGGCACCTTGATCACGAGCGGACGGTCGTGGCCGATGCCGTTCTTGGTGCTGACCGCGATAGCAGCGGCGAGGTCCTCCGGGTAGGTGGAGACTCCGTCGGGGTCGTTCCAGACCGAGGTGCGCGCACCGGGCACGCCGTTCTTCTGGATCTCCAGCGTCATGTCCTGGCTGGTCGCCCACTGGATGAACTTCCAGGCGGCGTCCTTGTGACCGGATGCCTCGTTGACCCCGAGCGCCCAGGAGGGCACGTTGTACGCCTTCGAGCCGGACTTGCCGGCGGGCATCGGCGCGAAGCCGACCGTGTCGGCGACCTTGGAGTTCGCCGGGTCGGTGGCGTTCTTGTAGAGGCTGTCGGCCTCGGTGTAGAGCCCGGCACCGCCCTGCGTGAAGATGGCCATCGCCTCGGACCAGCTCATGTCGGTGCTGACGTTCTCGGGTCCGTAATTATGGATCAGGCCGCCGTAGAAGGCGTAGGCCTTCTTGGCTTCGGGGCTGTTGATGTTCGCCTTGCCGTCTTTGCCGATGAAGTCCCCGCCGAAGCTGTAGAGGAAGCTGGAGAACTGGGTGACCGCTGCGGACTTGCCCGTGCGGGCGACGAAGCCGGCGACGCCGGGGTTCTGCTCCTTGATCGCCTTGGCGGCGGCTTCGAGCTCGTCCATGGTCTTAGGGACCTCAAGGCCTGCCTTCTCCAGCAGGTCCTTGCGGTAGTAGAGCACTTCCTGCTCGGTGATGATCGGCACGCCGACCACCTTGTCCTTGTAGGTGGTCGAGCCGACCGGGCCGGACTGGAAGTCATCCCAGGCCCACTTCTTGTCGGACGTGACGTCATCGGTGAGATCGGCGAAGTATCCGTTCTTGGCGAACTGCTTGCCTTCCTGCAGCGGGCGGTACATCATCACGTCGAGGTCGCTGGTGCCGGCGTTCAGCTTCACGTTGTACTGGTCGGAGAGCTGATCTTCGCCGTACTGGCTGAGCGTGACCTTGATTCCGGTCTTCTTCTCGAACTCGGGGATCTTGGACTTGATGATGTCGGTCCACACATGGTTCACCAGGGTGACGCTGAGCGTCTTCGACCCCTGGTCGGCTTTGTCGCTGCCGCCGCTGTCGCCGGAACTGCAAGCCGACAATGCTCCTGCGGCGAGGAACGCGGTGGCCGCGATGGCGGCGACCTTCACAACTGAATGACGCTTCACTGTGTCTCCAATCTGGGAAGCCTGCGTGCGCAGGCCTCGGCAATGCATCTTTACATCTGCCTCAACGCACGAGGTTACTGAATAAAACATACTTATTCAACTCTGTAGCCATAACGATATGCTTTGTCGCATGACGGATGCCGCAGCACGCCCGAGGACAACCGCCTCCGAGGGGCCCGCGCCGATCATCGCCGCCGGAGGGGCGGTGCTGAGCGGCCTGCACGCGCGCGTGCTCGACCGGCTGGGTGCTGCTATTTGCTCTGGCGAGCTGGCGGACGGGACGATCGTGCGGATCGAGGAGTTCGAGGGGCACTACGGCGTCTCCCGCTCCGTGATTCGCGAGGCGCTCCGCGTGCTGTCGTCGATGGGGATGGTTGCGTCGCGTCGGCGGGTCGGCGTGCTGGTGCTGCCCGCGTCGGAGTGGAATCTCTACGATCCACAGGTGATCCGCTGGCGCCTGGCGTCACCGGGTCGGATCGCGCAGCTGCAGTCGCTGACCGAATTGCGCACGGCAATCGAACCGGAGGCCGCCCGGCTGGCAGCTGAGCGCGCGTCACTGGAGGACGGGAGCGCGCTGATGGGCCTCGCCGGAAAGCTCTGGGCCGCGGGCCAGGCCGGCGACTCCGCGGCGTTCCTGGAGCTCGACATCGAGTTCCACCAGCTGGTGCTGGCCAGTTCGGGCAACGAGATGTTCGCGAAGCTCAACTCGCTGGTCGCCGAGGTGCTCACCGGACGCACCCACTACGGGTTCACCCCGGATCACCCGGCCACCGAGGCGCTGCAGTTCCATGTCGACGTGGCCAGCGCCATCCAGCGCGGCCACGGCGATGAAGCGCACGCGGCCATGCTGCGCATCATGGACAAGGCGTTCACGGAGATGAGCACGATCGAGCACAGCGGCGCACCCGAATAGGCATCCGCCACGCCGGAAAGCCGGTGGGCGGGACCGGGCGTCAGTCCGCGGGCGCGGTGTCGGCAGGCGAAGCGACGGCGGCCCTGGCCAGGCGTGAGCGGATGCGTCCCACGGCGTCGGTGAGGATCTCCGGCACCGACCGGCTGATGTCGACGACCACGCCAGGTTCATCGGCCTGCAACTCTTCCAGGGTCGCGAACTGGGAGTCCAGAAGCGCGGACGGCATGAAGTGGCCGCTGCGTCCCTCGAGCCGGGAGGCGAGGACTTCGCGGGTCCCGCTCAGGTGCACGAACACCGTGGCGGGGGCCTCGGCGAGGATCGCGTCACGGTAACTCCGGCGGAGCGCCGAGCAGGCGACGACGACGCCGCTGTCCGCACGGCCGGCGTCGGCGAGGACCGTGCCCACGGTGGCTAGCCAGGGCCAGCGGTCGTCGTCGGTCAGCGGGATGCCGGCGGCCATCTTCTCGATGTTCGAGGTGGAGTGCAGCGAATCGGCGTCGACGAACGGAATCCCCAGCCGGTCCGCGATCAGCGCACCGATGGTCGACTTCCCGCACCCCGAAACGCCCATGACGACGATCAGTGGCGCTTCGGGGTGTGAGTGAGTCATCTGTTCAAACTACCTTTACCAGTCGTGGACGGTGCCGTCGGCGAGACGGTTGTACGGAAGGTACGCGGTCTCGTACGGGTACTTGCCTGCCTCGTCGACGTCGAACTCGACGCCGAGCCCTGGCTTGGTGCCCGGGTGCAGGTAGCCGTCCGCGAACGTCATCGACTGCTCGAAGACCGCGTTGGTCTTGTCGCCGTGCTGCATGTACTCCTGGATGCCGTAGTTGTGGATCGCGAGGCCCACGTGCAACTGGGCGGCGAAGCCGACCGGCGAGATGTCGGTCGGGCCGTGGAAGCCGGACTTGATCTGGTACTGCGCCGCGTAGTCCATGACCTTCTTGAGCGGGCTGATGCCGCCGAAGTGGGTGGACGCCGCGCGCACGTAGTCGATGAGCTGTTCCTTGATGAGCGACTGGAAGTCCCACACCGTGTTGAAGATCTCGCCGATCGCCAGCGGCGTGGTGGTGTGCTGGCGAACCAGTCGCAGCGCCTCCTGGTTCTCAGCGGGCGTGCAGTCCTCGAGCCAGAACAGGTCGTACGGCTCGAGCGACTTGCCGAGCTTGGCGGCCTGGATCGGCGTCATCCGGTGGTGGCCGTCGTGCAGCAGTGGCAGCTCAGGGCCGAACTCGTTCCGGACCGCTTCGAACACGGTCGGCAGGTGACGGAGGTACGCGCGGGTGTCCCAGTCTTCCTGCGCCGGCAATGCGCCGCGCTGGGCTGGCTCGTGGTCGTAGCGCACACCCTCGTTGCCGGGGAGGCCCTTGTTGGAGGCGATGCCGTAGATCGACTCGAGTCCGGGAACCCCGGTCTGCACACGGATCGAGCGGTAACCGAGTTCCTGGTGGTGGCGGATGCTGTCGAACAGCTCCGGAAGTTCCTTGCCGGACGCGTGCCCGTACGCCATCATCTTGTCGCGGCTGGCGCCGCCGAGCAGGTCGTAGATCGGCATCCCCGCTGCCTTGCCCTTGATGTCCCAGAGCGCCGTGTCGACAGCGGCGATCGCCGCCATGGTGACCGGGCCACGACGCCAGTAGGAGCTGCGGTACAGGAACTGCCAGGCGTCCTCGATCCGCGAGGCGTCGCGGCCGATCAGCAGGGGCACGACGTGCTCGCTGAGGTAGGACACGACGGCCAGCTCGCGGCCGTTGAGGGTGGCGTCGCCGAGGCCGGTCAGGCCGTCATCCGTCGTCAGCTTGAGGGTGACGAAGTTGCGGTCGGGGCTGGTGACAATGACTTCTGCCTTGTCGATCTTCATTGCTGTTCCCTTACTCGTGAGTTGGCGTGGAGGAAGACTAGTCGATGGAGGATTAGTCGGTCGGCGGGGCGCCGTTGGGTCCGCGTGAGACGGTGAACGACGCAGTGGAGAGTGCCGGGTCGATCGGAATCGCAGAACCGGTTGCCGCTCGGCGGGCCGCGATCTCGGCCACGATCTCCTTGTGCTTCTTGTCGGTCAGCGGGTAGAAGACCATTACGACGGCAGCGATGACGGATGCCGCGAGCGGGATCAGTCCGGCACCGGCCCGGATACCCAGCTCGGCATGCGCGGTCTGTGTCGCAGCGCCCCCGACGTACCCGCCCCAGGCCAGTGCGAACGCGGCGAGTGCGCCGCCGACAGCCTGGCCGGTCTTGCGGGTGAAGGAGAACAGCGCATAGGTGATGCCCTCGGCGCGGACGCCGGTCTTCCACTCGCCGTACTCGACCGTGTCGGCCTCGAGCGTCCAGACCAGCATGTTCACCAGGACGATACCGACCTGGCAGAGGACTAGTCCGCCGAATCCGAGGGCCGGCAGTCCGGACGGGGCGAAGAACACGATCAGTCCACCGACCGCCATGACGACCGCACCGAAGATGTATCCGTTGCGCTTGCCGAAGCGGCGTACGATGCGCGGGATGAACGCGGCCAGTCCGAAGGTGGCGACCAGCTGCACCATCGAGATGACGGCGTAGAGCGGCAGCGAGTGCAGCACGTCGCGCAGGTAGAACAGCTGCACGGTGGCCAGGGCGAGGTAGCCGGTGAGGAACACGAAGGAGCTGATGCAGAGCAGGAGCAACGGCTTGTTGCCCTTGAGCACCGCGAAGCTTTGCTTCAGGGAGACGTGGGCGACGTCGCGGACCACACGCTCCTTGGCGGTGAACACGGTGAAGAAGTAGAGGGCGGTGCCGACTACAACGAAGCCCAGGGTCATGAAGGTGAACAGGGTCTGCAGGTCGGCCCCGGGCACGATCAGCGGGGCGACGAAGATTCCCAACCCGGCACCCACCAGCATGCCGCCGATCGAGCGGGCGCTGGCGAGCTTGGCCCGCTCCCCCGAGTCCTGCGTCATGGCGCCGGCCAGCGAGCCGTACGGGATGTTGACCAGGCTGTATGCCAGGCCGAGCGCCGCGTAGGTGAGGTAGGCATAGATGAGCATGCCGCTCTCGCCGATCTGCGGCACCGAGAAGGTTGCGGCGGAGAGCAGCAGGAGCGGGATCGAGCCGAACATGATGAACGGGCGGAACTTGCCGAACTTCTTGCTGTAGGTGCGGTCGACGATCCGGCCGGCGAAGATGTCAGCGAACGCGTCGAACACGCGCACGACCAGGAGCAGGGTACCGGCGGCGGCGGCGGAGATACCGGCGACATCCGTGTAGTAGATCAGCAGGAACATGCTCGCGGTGGTGAAGGCGAGGTTGTTCGCCGCGTCGCCAGCGCCGTAGCCGACGATACTCAGTTTGCTGAGCTTGCCGGCCGGCTTCCCGACCTCCGCGGCTGGTGCCGCCTGGTTCGGTGCGATGGTTGAGGTCATTGCGGGGGCTCCTTTACCCATGTTCTTCACGGATGCTTAGTTGTTCGGCACTGCGCTGCTGTGCGCTGCTGAGGTGGCGCGCCGGGTGCGGCGGGCGTGCAGGGCGTGGGAGCCGGCCACGCCGGCGACCGGGTCGGTCACGAATGCGCCGTCGAGGGCGAGATGCCCCGGGCGAGCCTGCGGATTCAGCATGATGACCTTTCCATTCGCGCCGTTGCGGTGCGCTTCCTTGCGATTGTTGTCATGGTGGTCTGCGGCGGGCCGCGGATCAGAACCCGTTAAGTGAAACACTTAATACAGCGTTTGGCAAACGGTTGCCAGAGTTCTCATCGTGCTCACAGGATGCGTCCCGTACCGGCCGTATGCCGTGCTCACCCGGTCGGGGTCGCGCGCGACGACGCTGGGCGCGCGAAAATGCCCCGGGCGCGCGCGATTTCGGGTGCCCCGCGGGTTTTCCCACGCCCGGCAGCAGCACGCCGAGGCGCGGACCGCTGCGGCGGGCATCCGCCTGACGAACCGGCGGCGCGCCGGGCGGGCGACGCGCCGGGCGGGCGGCGCAGTACGCCGGCGGCGCACGACGAGGGCAGCGCAGTACGCCGGCGGCGCACCACGAGGGCAGCGCAGTACGCCGGTGGCGTCGCACCACCGGCGGCGGCGCGCCGGGCGGGCGGGCGCACCACCGGCGGCGCTCTACGCGGCGGCGTTCTCCTCGACGACCGAGCGGATGCCGGCCATCACGGCGGAGTCAGCGGTCAGCTTGGCGTCGACCAGGGTCACCAGTGCGTCGATGGCCTGCTCGTGCGGCTGAGCAAGGGCGGCAGCGATCCCGCCCGATTCGCCATCGACCAGTTCGTAGCCGGACAGCGCCAGCGCGACCCACGACCCGATCGCGCGGATGCCGGCAGCCCCGCTCCGGCCGGCAGCGCGCTCGGAGAGCACCGTCGGCGCAACCCGCACGCGGAGCTTGGTGACGCCTTCTGACGAGATCTGCGCGAGTTTGTGCTCGATGCGGGCGTTGTCGAAGCGCTCAACCAGCGCGGCGCGGTACGCGTCGAGGTCCAGGCCCTCGGCGGGCAGATGGCGCACCGCTTCGTTCCAGAACTCGTCGACCCAACCGCGACAGAGGGCGTCCCGCATGGCGGCGGCCACCGTCTGGTGGCCGCGCAGCAGGCCCGCATAGGCGAGCAGGCTGTGGGCGCCATTGAGCAGCCAGAGCTTCCGGCGTTCGAACGGTTCGATGTCCTCGACGAAGCGCGCGCCTGCCTTCTCCCAGTCGGGTCGGCCGGCCGGGAAGTCGCCGCTCAGCACCCAGTCGGTGAACGGCTCGGTGACGACGGCGGCGTTGTCCGTCCAGCCGGTGAGCTCGGTCGCGCTGGCGAGGTCCGCCGGCGTGGTGCGCGGGGTGATCCGGTCAACGGATGTCGACACGAACGACACGTTCTCCGCGATCCACTCGGCCGTGGCGGCGCTGGCGGCGCGAGCCATGGCCGCGATCCCGGCGGCGACGAACGCGCCGTTGTCCGGCATGTTGTCACAGGGCACAACGGCGATGGGGCCGGCACCGGCGCGGCGGCGGGCTTCCAGCCCCAGGAGCAGCCGGGCCAGCGAGGTCGTGGGGCCGTCGTACAGCGCATCTGGCAGTGCGTCCTCGGCGAAGGCGGCCTTCACCCAGGCCGCGTCGGCGGCCACGGCGGGGTCGCCGAGGTTCGGCTGCCCGTCAGCGGTGAGGCGGTAGCCGGCCTCGGTGATGGTGGTGGTGACAATGGCGGTCTCGGGCGCGGCGAGCAGTTCGACCAGCCGGTCCAGGTCGGCGCCGGAGACGGCTTCGACGATGCTGGTGATAACCGCGGCGGAGTCGCCCCGCTCGCTTCGTTCGATCAGCGTGTAGAGGCCGTCCTGCGGGATGAGTTCCTCAGCTGCCGTCGGATTGCGTCCGGTGAAGGATGCGATTCCCCATTCGGCCGTCTCGTCGACCTGCGCGGTGTACCAGGCCTGGTGCGCCCGGTGGAACGCGCCGAGGCCGAGGTGCACGATCCGTACGCCTGGGGTGGGCACCGGCACTCCGGTGCGGCGTGCGAGGGACTCGCGGGTGAGCAGGGGCGTCTGCACGGCGTCGGTGGTTGAACTCACAGTTTGAAGACCTTTCGTGGAAGGGTGTCGACCAGATCGACACTAATGCGCTCGGCCGAGGCGAGGTCGACACGACCTTCACGAACGAGGCGAGCGAGGAACGCAGAGTCGAGGCGGCGTGCCATGTCGTGGCGGGCCGGAATGGAGAGAAAGGCCCGGGTGTCGTCGATGAAGCCCGAGCTGCGGTAGAAGCCCGCGGTCTCGGTGACGGCTGCGCGGAACCGGAGCACGGCATCCGGCGCGTCGAGGAACCACCACGGCGCGCCGATGTAGACGCTCGGGTAGAAACCGGCCAGCGGCGCGATCTCGCGGGAGTACACGGTCTCGTCGACGGCGAACAGAACGAGGTGGAAGTCGGGGTCGTTGCCGTATTTCTGCAGCAGCGGGCGGATCGAATCCACGTACGTGGTGGTCGCCGGGATGTCGTGGCCGGTGTCGGGCCCGAACCGGGTGAAGGTGTCGGTGTTGTGGTTGCGGAACACGCCGGGGTGCACGGTCATGACCAGGCCGTCGTCGACACTCATGCGGGCCATTTCGAGGAGCATGTGCCCCGCGAAGGCACGCTGCTCGGCATCGGTGAGGGTTCCGGCCATGGCCCCCTCGAACAGGGTCGCGGCGTCGCTCCGGTTGAGGTCGACGGCGAGCGGCTGGAAGACTCCGTGGTCCGCGGAGACTCCCCCGTGGTCGACGAAGTGGCGGCGGCGGCCGGCGAGTGCCTCGATGTAGCCCTGGTAGCTCGACGCGGGCGTGCCGTTCCAGTGCGCGAGCTTCTCAACATTGTCGGCGAAGCCGGGCGTGGCGGGGTTGAGGTACGCGTCGGGGCGGAAGGTGGGCAGGACCCGTCCGGAGAACGACGGGTCGGCGGCCAGCGCCGCGTGAGCGGCGAGGTCGTCCATGGGGTCGTCGGTGGTGGCGAGCACCTCGATCTTGAACTGGTCGAACAGCGCACGGGGACGGTAGGCATCCGTCGCCAGCGTGGCCTCGATGCGGTCGAACAGAGCGTCGGCGTTGTCGGCGTCCGGCTGCTCGGTGATACCGAACTGCTCGCCGAACGCGTGCTGCAGCCAGTAACCGGACGCCGTACCGGCGTAGAGGTGCCAGTGCGCACTAAAGGTGCGCCACACCTCGCGCGGGCCGGCAGTGGCGGCGACGCCCGTGCGGTCGGGGATGCCGAGCTCGCTCAGCTGCACACCTGCGGCGTGCATCAGCCGGGTGACGTAGTGGTCGTAGCGGATGAACAGCTCGGCCGGGTTGCCGAACGGCGTGTCCTCGAGGAGCAAGCGCGGGTCGACGTGCCCGTGCGGCGACAGGATGGGAAGCTGCGCGACACCGTTGTAGAGGCCCCTGGCCACCTCACGGGTGGCGGGGTCGACGGGGAAAAGACGGGCGGGGTCGAGCTGCAGCTTCATTGGCACTCCTTCATGGCACTTCGCTGGTGAACAGTGACTCTACGCGTCCGACAACCGGTTGCCAAACTGGGCGCGATGCGCGAGAGCGTGAACGGGAGACGGGTTCAGGCCCGACTGATCCGACCGGTCGACCCGCGGACGACGAGCTCCGTGGGCAGCGCCGGCAACGCGGCGGGAGCCGGCTTCTCGCCGTTGACGTCGGTCATCAGCTCCAGCGTCCGCCGGATCGCGCGTTCCCCGATCTGGCCGAGCGGCGTGCGGATGGTGCTGAGTTGCGGCGAGGTGAAGTCCGAACCGAAGATGTCGTCGAACCCGATGATGCTCAGGTCGCCGGGGATACTGAGCCCGCGTTCCTGCGCCGCGCGCATCAGCCCGATGGCCATCAGGTCGTTGTACGCCATCACCGCGGTGACACCGGATGCCACGACCCGCGACAGTGCCGCCCGCCCACCGTCCAGGGTCGGCACGCCAGGGCCGATCTCGACGATGTTCAAGCCTCTGGCGGGCGCCTCGGCCAGGAGCACGTCCCAGCGGGCGCGGTTCATCCAGGAGTTCGCTGGCCCGGAGAGGAATGCGATCGAGGTGTGTCCCAGGTCCGCCAGGTGCGAGAGCGCCTGTCCGATCCCTGGCTCGAGTTGCGGCACGATGCCGTGCACGCCGTCCACCTTGCGGTTGATCACCACCAGGGGCTTCCGGCTGGCAAGCTCCCGGATCTGGTCGTCGCCGAGACGGGTTGTCACCAGGATCAACCCGTCGACGGAGGGCGCAACCCGCTCGGCCGCTTCGGCCTCGCGTTCCCCTGACTCCTGCGATTCCGCCAGGATCAGCGTGTAGCCGCGCAGCCGGGCGGCGCGTTCCGCACCGCGCACCACGTCGAAGAACATCGGGTTGGTGATGTCAGCGAGGAGCAGTCCGAGGGTGTGGGTGCGCCCGGTCGGAAGCGCCCTGGCCATCGGGTTCAGCCGGTAGTTGAGCTCCTTCGCGGCGGCCTGGATGCGTTCCTCGGTCTTGATGTTGATGCGTCCAGGCTTGCTCAGGGCGCGGGAGACCGTGGACGGGTTGACGCCGGCGAGCTTTGCGATGTCGTAGATCGTCGCGGGCGCGTTGGGGCGGCGGCCGGCGCGAACCGGAGCCGGAGCCTCGTCACTCGTCACGCTGTCGCCTCTCGATTCCCCTGCAGTGGTATCCATCGGATTTTCCCCCGCCTGTATCGTGCCACATCCTCGGGCTTCGCCTAGGCGGCGACGCCCTCGGCGGCTGCGACCCGCTGCTCCTCGATCAGCCGGCGCCGGTTGGTGCGGCGTTGCTGCTGCCGGTCGGGGTCGGGGACCGGCGAGGCCAGGAGCAGCCGTTGGGTGTACGGATGCTGCGGGGTGACGGTGACCTGTTCGGCCGGCCCCTGCTCGACGATCTGCCCGTGGTACATGACGGCGACGCGGTGGCTGATGTGGCGTACCACGTCGAGGTCGTGGGAGACGAACAGGTAGGAGACGCCCGTGTCGCGTTGGATCTGCAGGAACAGGTCGAGCACGCGGGCCTGGGTGGTGAGGTCCAGTGCGCTGACGGGTTCGTCACAGACGATGAGCTTGGGCGAGAGCGCGAGCGCCCGGGCGATGGCCACGCGTTGCCTTTGCCCGCCGCTGAACTCCCGGGGCAGCCGGCCGATGGTGTCCTGCGGCAGGCCGACCTCGTCGAGGACCTCACGAACCCGCTTGCGGGCATCCGCTTTGGTACGCCCCTGGACCGTGAGCGGCTCGGAGAGGATGTCGCCGACGGTCATGGACGGGTTCAGCGAGGTGTACGGGTCCTGGAACACGACCTGCAGGTCGCGGCTGAGCGCGCGGCGCTTGCCACGGCCGGCGTGGCCGATGTCATCGCCGTTGAACAGGATGGTGCCCTCGGTCACCGGAGCGAGGCCGAGGAGGGCCCGACCGAGGGTGGTCTTGCCGGAGCCGGACTCGCCGACCAGGCCGAGGGTCTCCCCCGCGCCGATGTGGATCGACACGTTGTCCAGGGCGCGGAACGGCTTGGCCCGGAATCCCTTGCCGGGGTATTCGACGACGAGGTTGTCAACCCGGAGGAGGTCGCCGGTGGGGGTCGCGGGGCTGGTGGTTGCGTTCATCACAGGCCAACTTTCGTGGTCGTTCCAGAGGCTGTCGGGTCGGAACCGGGGCGGGCCGCGGTGAGCATACTCATCGGGGTCTTGCCTTCGAGCATCGCGCTGAGCAAGGTCTGGGTGTACTTCTCGCGCGGGTTGCGGAGGATCTCGCGCACGTCTCCGGATTCGACGACCCGGCCGTTCTGCATCACCACGACCCGGTCGCAGAGGTCCGCGACGACGCCGAAGTTGTGCGTGACGAGGACAACGCCCATGTTGAAGCGGGCCTGCAGGTCGCGGAGGAGGTCGAGCACCTCGGCCTGCACGGTCACATCGAGGGCGGTGGTGGGTTCGTCGGCGATCAACAGGTCGGGGTTGCAGCTGACAGCGCCGGCGATCAGCACCCGCTGCGCCATGCCGCCGGAGACCTCGTGCGGATAGGCGTCGAAGGTGCGCTGCGGGTTGGTGATGCCCACGATGGTGAGCAGTTCCAGGGCGCGCTTGGTCGCGTCGTCTTTGGAGAGGCCGAGCACCCGGGTGAGCGGACGCACCAGCTGGTAGCCGATGGTGAAGTTCGGGTCGAGGTTCGACATCGGTTCCTGCGGGATGTACGCGATGCGCTTGCCCCGCAGTTCGGACAGACGCCCCTGCGAGAGCCGGTGCCCCTCCGCCGAGACCAGCGGGATCGCATCGAAGGTGATGCTGCCGCCGGTGATCTCCGCCTCTGCGGGCAGAAGCCCGAGAATGGAGAACGCGGTCTGGGACTTACCGGACCCTGACTCGCCGACGATCCCGAGCACCTCCCCGCGGTCCAGGTGGAACGACACGTCGGAGACGACGATCTTGGTCTTGCCGCCCTCCTGCGGGTATCCCACCCCGAGGCCGGAGACGCTGAGCAGGTGGTCGGATGCCGCCAGCTCGACCGCGGAGATCGACTCGGTTTTCGGCGGTGTCAACTTGGCCGGCTTGGCCCGCCTCACCTTCGGGGAGTCCTCCAGCGCGTCACGCAGCGCGTTGCCGAGGACCACGAAGGAACCCACGGTCAGGGAGATCGCCAGGCCCGGCCAGAACGCCAGGATCGGCGAGCTGTAGATGTTGATGAAGCCCTCGTTCAGCATCACACCCCAGGTCGGGGTGAGCGGGTCACCGAGGCCGAGGAACTCCAGCGCGGCCTGGATCGCGATGGCGATGCCGCAGACGATGGAGGTCTGGATGATCAGCGGCGCCCGCACCACGAACAGGATGTGGCGGCCGATGATGCTTCCCGTGCTGAGCCCGGCAACACGCGCCGCGTCGACGTAGAGTTCGTTGCGCACGGCCTGCACCGAGGTGCGAGTGAGCCGGAAGATCCCCGGCGACATCAGGATGCCGAATACGGTCATCGAGATCCAGACCGAGCGGCCCAGTGCCGCGCTGGCGGCCAGCAGGATGATGATCGCCGGCAGCGACATCAGCACGTTGGTGCACCAACTCGCGACCGAATCGAACCAACCGCCGAAGTACCCGGCCATCAAGCCGGTCGGGAGGCCGATCACCAGGGCGACGATCGCCGCCAGGGCGGCCGCCAGCAGGGTGCTCTGCGCACCGACCAACAGTCGGCTGAACACGTCGCGGCCCGCGCTGTCAGTGCCAAGGAAATGACCGGCAGCGCCCGGACCGGTCAGGGCGTTCACCAGGTCGGCCTTGTTCGGATCGAACGGGGCGATCAAGGGTCCGAAAATCCCGGCCAGGACAACGATGGCCAGAATCACGAGCGCCACCACGCCGAGCGGGTTCTTCAGCAACCGCTTGAACACCCCGGAGCGAGCGGCCTGGTCCGGCGTCTCGATCGGAGCGAGGGTTTCTTCAGCAAGTGTTTCGGTCATGACACACGCGCCTTCGGGTTGAGCCAGCCGACAGCGAGGTCGACGAGCAAGTTGACTACAACAACGATGATGACGATGTAGACCACAACGCCCATCAGAACGGGCATATCGCCCTGGGTGGTGGACTGCAACGCCAGGAATCCCAGCCCGGGGAGGGCGAAGATCTGCTCGATCACGACGACGCCGCCGAGCATTCCGATGAATTGCAGCGACAGCACGGTCAACCCGGCCGGGGCGGCCCCCCGCAGCACGTGGCGGAACAGGATCTCCCGCGGAGCGAGCCCGCGGCTGCGGAGCGTGCGCACGTAGTCGCGGCTGAGCACGTTGATCACGGCGCTCCGCACCTGTTGCGCGGTTGAGGCGACCGTGCCGATGGCCAGGGCGATGATCGGCAGGGTGATCGAAGCCGCCCAACCGGCGACGCTGTCCCCGATCGGCACGTAACCGGTCGCCGGGAACCACCGCAGCCCGATCGCGAAGGCCGTGACCAGGATGATCGCGACCACGAACTGGGGAATAGCGGATGCCCCGATCGAGACGATCTGCAACACCCGGTCGACCCAGCCGCGTCGGACCGCGGCGGCAACCCCGAACAGGGTGGCCAGCACGGCGGCGATCACGATCGTGACGAGCACGATCGACAAGGTTGTAGGGAGGCGGCCGAGGATACTGTCGACCACCGGCTGGCTGGTGAACCAGGAGACACCGAAGTCCCCGTGGAGCACACCGCCCAGCCAGCCGAAGTAACGCGAGAGCAGGGGCTGGTCGAGACCGAGCTCAACCTCTTTGAGGTGGACCTGGTCCTGCGTCGCCGTCTCGCCCAGGATGTTGCGGGCGACGCTCGTCGCCGAGAAGTACAACATGAAGAACGTCAGCGACGAAACCACGAACAGCACCACCACACCTGAAATCAGGCGTCGGAAGATGAAGGAAACCATTTCTGCTCCATTGTCAGCTGGTTATGCGTGTCAGCTAGTTGCTGGGGGTGGGCCCCCGCCGCACGGCGACGGGGGCCCTGGGTCTATTACTTCGCCGGAGCGTAGGAGTAGATCGATGGCACGGCCTGCTGCAGTTGCGGCTTGGTCGTGGTCTTCTTGTCGGTGAAGAAGATCTGGGAGGGACGGTAGAACGGAGCGAACCAGGCCTCGTCGACGATGTACTTGTTCAAGGCCTTGGCTGCGGTCTTCTGCTCGTCAGCCGTCCCGGTCTGGATCGTGTTGACGAACTGCTCCACCTTGGTATCCGTCGTGTGGAACGGGTTGTAGGTGGCGTTAGGCGTGATGATCTGGTTGGCGGCGACCCAGGGCGAACCCTGGAAGAGCGAGAACCAGCTCATCGCGTACTTGCCCTGAACCAAGCTGGAGATGAAGTCGGCGGGAGCCACGTTCTCCCAGTTCACGGTGATGCCGATATCGGCAAGGTTCTGGCCGACCCCCGCAACCAGTGCTGGGTCGAGGAACCCGGGGACGGTCGGCATGGTGACGGTGAAGTCACTGACGCCGGAATCCTTCATCAGCTTCTTGGCCTTGGCAACGTCGTACGGGTAGGCCTTCTCCAGCGCCTTGTCGAAGGCGTCGGTGCCCTCGCCGAACGGCTGGCTGGTGACAGTGCCGAGGCCCTTGCCGACCTGGGCGAGCAAGGTGTCCTTGTCGATCGCGTAGTTGATCGCCTGGCGGACCTTGACGTTGGCGAGCTCGGGAACCATCTTGCCGTCACGGTCGAAGATGAGCAGCCCCTGCCAGTCCGTCGGGTACTGGTACTCGGTGAGGCCGGCGCCCTTGGCCTGAGCCTCGGTCTTCGCGGTCAGGAGCGCCGCGTTCAGCTGGCCGGAGACGACCGCGTTCACCATGGCGGTGTTATCGGTGATGGGCTTGACGACGATCGTGTCGTAGACCTGCAGCGACTTGTCCCAGTACTTCGGGTTCTTCACGAAGGTGTACTGCGATGCCGCGACAGTCGCTGACTTGTCGAGAGTGTACGGTCCGCTGCCGACCGGGTCGGTGGCCAGCTTGCCGCCCTCAACCGCCTTGGGGCTGGCGATGAAGCCGTCGGCGTTGCCGAGGTAGTCGAGCAGTGCCGGGTCGGCAGCCTTCAGCGTGATCACGACGGTGGTGGCGTCATTCGCCGCGACGTCGGAAACCTGGGCGAGTGTCGACGCGTCCGGGCCGTTGCCGCTGCGGAAGCGGTCGAGGTTCGTCTTGACGGCCTCGGCGTCGAGCTTCGTGCCGTCCGTGAAGGTCACGTCATCGCGCAGGGTGAGCGTGAGAACGGTGTTGTCCTTGTTGTACGCCCACTTGGTGGCGAGCATCGGAACCAGCGTGCCGTCGGCTTCACGGCGGAGCAAGGAGTCGTAGACAGGCTGGTAGTACTGCACATAGTGGCCGATGTGCGCCTGCGCCGGGTCGAATGACTTGACGTCGACGAGGGCGCCGATCGTGAGCGTGCCGCCCTTGGGAGCCGCACCGTCGGTGGAGCCAGAGCCAGAGCCCGATCCACCGGCTGAGCAGGCGGTCAGCGCGAGGGCTGCCGCCGTGACGAGGGCGACGGCTGTCACCCGGGAACGAAACTTCATTGTTTTCTCCTTGTGCTGTTCTGTTGGTACTGCTCGCGGTGCAATCGGTTGCCAACCAAAAGGCGAAGGCGTTTCTCCGAGTGTTGTGGCAACGATATATCAGGTCGACGACATTTGGCAACCGATTGTCAAAACATTTCCTGAAGCGTGATCCTGCCGCCGACCGGGGGCAGGAGAATGGCTCCTGCGACCATCGAATCGGTACGCAGGAGCCTCTCCCGGTGGTTCGCCCGGTCGCTAATTCCGCTCGGGGAATTTGCCTTCTGAGCGGATGCGGTTGTTCAGCTCGGCGAGGAACTCATCTTCGTCGAAGTCCAGCGAGACTTCCTTGCCGGTCCAGCTCGAGAGGTGGATGGCGTTCGCCAGGCGCACGCCCTTGATCCCGTCTGATCCGGGGGCGAGCAGTGGCGTGCCGTCGAGGATGTTCGCAGCGAAGTTCTCCAGCACGCCGGAGTGCTGCGCGCCCCAGGCGGAATCGAACTCGATCGTCTCGGTTGTGTACAGGTCGTCTGCGTTGAGCTGGCCCATGAACAGCTTCATCACGTCGGCCATGTCCATGCTTTCGCTGAGCTCACGCTCCGGCTTCTTCAGGCGGGTGACGGTTGCCGTCTTGCTGCCCTCGACCACGATCTTGCCCTGGTCGCCGAGGATCTCGAACCGGTCGGTTCCGACCAGGTCGTGCGTGGCCGTGACGAAGACGCCCGTGACGCCGTTGCCGTAGTCGACGAGCGCCGTGACCTCATCCTCCACCGCGATGTTGCGCCGGAACCCATAGGCGACCTTGGCGAACACCTTCTCGGGCACGCCGCAGATCCACTGCCAGAGGTCGAGCTGGTGGGGGGCCTGGTTGACCAGCACCCCGCCGCCCTCGCCGCCCCAGGTGGCGCGCCACTCGCTCTGGTCGTAGTAGCCCTGGGGGCGCCACCAGTTGGTGATGATCCAGTTGGAGCGCAGGATGTTGCCGATCTCGCCGTTGTCGACGATCTCCTTCAGACGGATGTAGAGCGGGTTGTTGCGCTGGTTGAACATGATGCCGAAGCTCAGTTCCGGGTGCGCCTCGGCGAAGGTGTTGAGCTCCTTCACCTGCTTGGTGTACACGCCGGCCGGCTTCTCGACCAGCGCGTGGATGCCACGGGAGAGGGCGTCGATGCCCATCTGCGGGTGAAGGAAGTGCGGCACCGCGGTGATGATGGCGTCGACCTCGCCGCTGTCCAGCAGCTCGATGTAGTTGTCGTAGAACTTGGCACCGGGGTAAGCGGATGCGACGACGTCGGCTTTCGCCGGGTCGGTGTCGGCGATGGCTGCGACCACCATGTTGGGCACGAGGCCGTCGGTGATGAACTTGGCATACATTCCGCCCTGCGTGCCGAGCCCAATGATTCCGAGACGAACTTTATCGGTCATGAAACTGCATTCCGTTCTGTTGTGGCGATGGTGTGTCTTACCCGCTCCGGGTACGACTGGTCGTAGACGTCCTGGATGATCTCCAGGGTCTTCTGCGCTTCGAGGGGATCGATCCAGAACGGGTCGTCGTCGTCGATCCGGTTGTAGAAGTCCTGGATCAGGAGTTCGTGGGAGATGCCCCAGTAGGCTCGGCCCCCGGCGGCGATCTCCCGCTCCTTCACCACGTCGACCCGGCCGTCGGCGTGGGTCACCGTGAGGTCCCCACTGAGGCTGATCGTCCCGCGCTCGGCCACGATGTCAACCGTGATCGGGGCGTTGACCGCATTGGCGAGGGTGGCATAGAAGACGCTGCGTGCACCGCCCTCGTGGGTCAGCGTCATTTCCGCGGTGTCCTCTACTTCGATCACGTCGTCGAGGGCCCGGGTGCTCGCGTTGCCCCGCACCTGGGTCACGGGTCCGACCAGCCACTGCAGCAGGTCAAGGGTGTGAATGGCCTGGTTCATCAACAGCCCGCCGCCGCCGGTGGCCCACTGGCCACGCCAGGGCCGGCTCTCGTAGTAGGCGGCGGTGCGGTGCCACATGACGGTGGCGGATGCGCCGAGCACCGCCCCCAGTTCTCCTGACTGCAAGAGGTCGTGGGCGGCCTGCACCGGAAGGTTGTAGCGGTTCTGGAAGCAGACGGCGATCTTGGCGTTGCCGCGCTCGGCCGCTTCCACGACCCGGGCACCCTCTTCACGGGTGTGGGCCAGCGGCTTCTCGACGATGACGTTGATGCCGCGCTCGAGCGCGTCGATGGCAATCGAGGCGTGCAGGTGGTGCGGTGTGCAAATGTGCACGACGTCAGGCTGCACGGCTTCGAACAACTCGAGGTGGCTGGCGAATCCGGGCACGTCGTGGGCGACGGATGCCGCGGCCAGGCGTTCCACGTCGGGGTCGGCGACGCCGACCAGTTCGGCATCGGGCAGGCCGGCGATGGCGGCGAAATGGACGATGGAGATGTCCCCGCAGCCGATGACGGCGACGCGGCGGGCGGAAGGAGTCATACGGCGACCTCACTGTCGGTGGTGCGGGATGCGGTGGTTCGTTGGGCGGAGGGTGTGGTCCCTTCGACAGGCTCGACCACCGGGGTCTCGACAGGCTCGACCACCGCTGGCTCGACCACCGTTGGGTCGACAGGCGCGGGGGCGACCTTCGCGTCGGTCACGGCCACGACGTCGTCGTAGACGCCGGCGACGACGTCAGCGAAGCCGATCTGCACGCCCAGGGTCTGCGAGACGTACACCGCGCGCACCAGGGCGAGCACCGTGAGCGCGTCAGAGACCGTCACGCCCGGCTCCCGGCCGGTGTGGATGGCTTCGAGGATGTCTTCGTACTGGCGGAGGTGGCCGGAGAACAGGTCGAGGTCGACGTAACCGCCGGGAACGTCGTTGGCGGAGACCTCGTTGAGCGCCTGGTTGGCGCCCTGGTACACACTGGACCCGGCAGGGTGAGCGTCGGCCGCGAAGAAGTACTCCAGCTGGTCCCTGGCGCTGATGGCCGAGCCCTCGGTGCCGTGCACCTGCACCCGGGCGCCGACGTGCGGGCGGGCGCTGGTCGTGGCGAGGAGGGTGGCGATCGCACCGCTTTCGAACGTGATCACGGCGCCGCCAACGTCTTCCGCCTCGATGCCGGTGTGCGTGAGGCGCGCGGTGCGGCCGAACACCTCGACCGGCATGCCGAGGAAGTGCACGAGCAAGTCGACCGTCTGCACGCCTTGGTTCAGCAGCGCACCGCCGTCAAACCGCCAGGTACCGCGCCAGTCACCCGAGTCGTAGTAGTCCTGGTCCCGCCACCAGGCGACGCTTGCCGTTGCGGATGTGATCTGTCCGAACCGTCCGGCCGAGATGGCGCGTGAGATGGCGGCATTGGCGGGGTCGAAGCGGTGCTGGCTGATCACCGACACCACGATGCCCCGGGTGTGGGCCTCGTCAGCGAGCGCGGCCAACCGACGCGCGCGAGCCAGGTCCACATCGATCGGCTTCTCAATGACGACGTGCTTCCCGGCGGCGAGCGCCTGCTCCGCGAGATCGGCGTGGGTGCCGCTCGGCGTGCAGATGGCCACCATGTCGACGTCGGATCCGGCCAGGGCGCCGGCCAGGGTGCTGAAGGTCTCCGGCCGCTCGCCTTTCAGCGTCTCCTCGACGTAGTCGGCCAGACGAGTTTTCGTGCTGTCTCGTGAGGCACTGCGCCTGGTCTCAACGTTGCCGACCAGCTGCAGTCCGGGATGCGCGACAGCGACCCGGGCGTGCGCCGTCGCGGCGACCCCGGACCCGACAATCACGACCTTCATTGGCCGTGACGCTGCCACTGCCGAGGTCATCTCGTGGCTACGCCGATGCGGTCAAGCAGGCCGGCGAACGCACGGGCGGCCTCACCGAACGCGGTCGGACCGGAGAAACCGCCGAGCGCGTGCTGGTCGGCCAGGTGCGGCTCCAGCGAGGCGAAACCGGAGTAGCCGTCGTCGCGCAACGCGGTGAGGGTTTCGATGAGTTCGCCATCGCCCAGGCCGGCCGGAACGACTTCGCCGGTGGCGGCGACGGCATCCTTGACCTGGAGGTAGTCGAGGTAGGGGCGGAGCTTCGCGTAGCCGTCGCTGAACGGACGTGCGCCGACCTGCACGAAGTTCGCGTTGTCCCAGGCCAGCCGCAGCGCCGGCGAGCCAACCGTCTCCACCAGGTCGAGAACCCGCTCCGGGGTGTCGCCGTAAATGTCTTTCTCGTTCTCGTGAAGCAGGACCACGTCTTCTTTTTCAGCCAGGTCGGCGAGCAGGCGCATCCGCTTCATCACATCGTCACGGGTGCTCTCCACCGAGACCCCCTCGCCACGGAAGAAGGAAAAGACCCGGATGTTCGGGGACTCGAGTGCGTGAGCGACGCGAATGATGCGACGCAGGCGGTCGACTTCGAGCTCCGGGTCGAGCGAGACGTCGACCTTGCCGATCGGCGAGGCAACGGCTGAGACGCCCATCTCCTGGCCGGCAAGGTGGCGGCGGAGCTTCTCGAGCTGGTCGTCATCGAGGTCGACGACGTTCACGCCCCAGGCGCTGCGCACCTCGATGAAGCGGGCGCCGAGCGCCTTGAGCACCGCGACCTGCACGGCCGGGTCCGGGTCGATTTCGTCTCCGAAACCGGACAGGGTCCAGGTAACCGGTTGGGTGATTTCCGACATATGTGGGCCTTTCGCTGCGCTCGCGTCTTTGAGAGCCTGACAGACGTGGAGTCCGCAGGCATCTCCTCACTCTATGCGCTGCATTGCCATTTTGGCAACCGGTTGACAAAAACCCCCGGAATAGTGTCATATGGTGACGTCGGCGTCTTTGCGCGCGCGCTCACGTCATCCGTTTCGAACACAAGGAAGTGCCATGGTCGACCTCACCGCCACACCGTTCAACCTCGATGCCGACGCTATCGACTGGGTGCACCGCACCATCGACTCGCTCAGCCTCGAAGAGAAGATCGGCCAGCTCTTCATCAACCTCAACACCAGTTTCACGCCCGAGTACCTGGACAATGTGCTCGACAACTACCACGTCGGCGGCATTCGCTACATGGGCGCCGACTCTGCGACCGTACAAGAGCACATCCGCTACGCCCAGTCGAAGACGAAGGTCCCGCTGCTCGTCGCGTCCAACCCGGAAATGGGCGGCTTCGGAAGCGCCGACGACGGAACCCTCGTGTCGACCCACCTGCAGGCCGGCTCACACCCCGACAAATCGATCGCGCGCGACATGGGCCGGGTGGCCGGCGTTGAAACCGCAGCGATGGGGTGCAACTGGGCGTTCGCCCCGATCGTCGACATCCACTACAACTGGCGCAACACCGTGATCAGCACCCGATCGTTCGGCAACACCCCGGAGGTCGTCATCGAACGGGCGAAGGAGTACTTCGACGGCCTCTCGGAGTCGAACACGGTCGCCGCGATGAAGCACTTCCCCGGCGACGGCATGGACGAGCGCGACCAGCACGTGGTGACCAGCTACAACACGCTCGGCGTCGACGAGTGGGAAGCCAGTTACGGCCGGGTCTACTGCGAGCTGATCGACCACGGCGTGCAGTCGATCATGGTCGGCCACATCGGCGCCCCCGAGTTGTCCCGCAAGTTCCGTCCCGGCATCGCCGACAGCGAGATCATGCCGGCCACCCTCGCCCCTGAGCTGCTGCAGGACCTGCTGCGCGGCGAGCTCGGGTTCAACGGCCTGATCCTGACTGACGCCTCGATGATGATCGGCATGACCCAGGCGATGAAGCGCAAGGACCTGGTTCCCGCGGCCGTCGCCGCCGGCTGCGATATGTTCCTCTTCTTCCGCGATCCGGCCGAAGACTTCGAGTACATGCTGAGCGGATACCGCACCGGCGTCATCACCGAGGCCCGCCTGCAGGAGGCGCTGGAGCGCATCCTCGGCCTGAAGGCGGTCCTGGGCCTGCACGCGACGCCGCGCGATCGGGTGGTTCCCTCGCCGGACGCGCTCGCCGTCATCGGCAGCGCTGCGCACCACGCCGTGGCCGCCGACATCGCCGACAAGACCGTCACGCTTATCAAGGACACCCAGGGCAACCTGCCGCTGACGCCCGAGAAGCACAAGCGCATCCGCCTCTACGGCGTCTCCGGCCAGGCGGACTTCACCGGCGTCGACCCGAGCGGATACCTGGTCATCGCCAAGGACGAACTCGAGAAGGCCGGCTTCGAGGTGCACGTGTTCAAGGACGCCGCCCAGCGCAAGGCCGAGGGGGAAGAAGGCGTCTACTTCCACACCGTGATGGCCGACGAGGCCAATGCCGCGTACCCGGACAAGTACGACGCCGCGATCGTGTTCGCGAACGTCGCCGGCTTCGCGCAGGAGGCGAGCGTGCGCATCCGCTGGTCCACGCCGATGGCAGCGGAGATTCCCTGGTACGTGACCGAGGTGCCGACGGTCTTCGTCTCACTGAACCAGCCGAACCACCTCATCGATGTGCCGATGGTCAAGACCATGGTGCACGCGCACAACCCGAGCCGGGAGGCGATCCACGCCGCCATCGAGAAGATCACCGGGGCTTCGGAGTTCCACGGCACCTTCAATGAGAACGTCTGGTGCGACACCTGGGGCACCCGGCTGTAGCGCGAGGCTACTAGCCTGTAACTCATACCGATAGATCACGAGCAGGGAGTATCCATGTCCACAAGCGACACGGCAGCAGCAAACATCGGAGTCGTCGGATTAGCGGTGATGGGCTCGAACCTCGCCCGCAACCTCGCCAGCCGCGAGGGAAACACGGTCGCGGTGTACAACCGCTCGCCGGAGCGCACCCGCCTGCTCACCAGCGAGCACCCGGAGGCCGGCTTCGTCCCATCCGAGACCATCGAAGCCTTCGTCGCCTCCCTGCAGAAGCCGCGCACCGCGATCATCATGGTGCAGGCCGGCAAGGGAACAGATGCCGTCATCGACCAGCTCACCGAACTGTTTGAGCCGGGTGACATCATCGTCGACGGCGGAAACGCCGACTTCCACGACACCATCCGCCGCGAGAAGGCGGTCAGCGCCACCGGCGTGAACTTCGTCGGCGCCGGGATCTCCGGCGGTGAAGAGGGCGCGCTCAAGGGCCCGTCGATCATGCCCGGCGGCTCCGCCGAGGCGTATGTGACCCTCGGCCCGATCCTGGAATCGATCGCCGCCGTCGTCGACGGTGTGCCATGCGTGACCCACGTGGGCACCGACGGCGCCGGACACTTCGTCAAGATGATCCACAACGGCATCGAATACGCCGACATGCAGCTCATCGGCGAGGCGTACGATCTGCTCCGCCAGGTCGGCGGGCACTCCCCCGTGGCCATCGCCGACATCTTCGCCGAGTGGAACACGGGCGAGCTCGAGAGCTACCTGATCGAGATCACCGCCGAGGTACTCCGCCAGGTCGACGCGAAGACCGGCAAGCCGTTCGTCGACATCGTGCTCGACGAGGCCGGCTCGAAGGGCACCGGCGTCTGGACCGTGCAGAACGCCCTGGACCTGGGCGTTCCCGTCGGCGGCATCGCCGAGGCCGTGTTCGCGCGCGCCGTCTCCAGCCACCCGGAGCAGCGTGGACCGGTACGCGCCGGCATCGACGCCCGCCCGGAGATCGCGGTCGTCGGCACCGACGTGGAGGACAGCTTCCAGGAAGACGTGCGCCAGGCGCTCTACGCCTCGAAGATCATCGCCTACGCGCAGGGCTTCGACGCCATCATCGCGGGCGCCGTGAAGTACGGCTGGAACATCGACAAGGGCGCGATCGCCACGATCTGGCGCGGCGGCTGCATCATCCGCGCCCAGTTCCTGAACCGCATCGTCGACGCCTACGCCAACGACGCCACCATTCCGACGCTGCTGGTCGACCCGTACTTCAAGGCGGCCGTGGCCGACGGCGAGACGGCGTGGCGACGAGTGGTCTCGACCGCGGCGCTGTCCGGCATCCCGGTTCCGGGGTTCTCATCGGCGCTGAGCTACTTCGACTCCCTCGCCGCGGAACGCCTGCCCGCCGCCCTCGTACAGGGGCAGCGCGACTTCTTCGGTGCGCACACGTATAAGCGCGTCGACATGCCCGGCGTGTTCCACACCCTGTGGTCCGGGGACCGCAGCGAGATCGAGACCGAGGGGTCGTCGCACTAGACGCGGCCGCGGCCCCATCGGCCCGACAGTTACCTTCCCGGTCGAGAGTGCCAGTTCCGCGGGTCACTCTCGACCGGGACTGTAACGCTCGCCGGTAGGGATCCGTTTTGCGCGGCGAGCACGGCGCGGCACCGACCTGATTCGGGCTTGTCGCGAAAACCGGAGTGCTCGTCGAATATGCCCCGATTCTTCCGGCGTAGGGCGACGCTTGAGCGATTCGTCCGGTTTTCGCTTCACGCAATCGTCAGGTGTCTGCGTCTGGCATCGCCGCCGTCGAGCCGCCGTCTGTGAGGCGCGCGTGCCGGTGCATAGCGGCGCGTTCGCTGGGTGAGGTGCGGCCGAGGACGAGTGTCATTCCCCACAGCAACACGCGGGTTGCCGTGACCGCGGGCCACCGCGGGCGCCGCAACCCGAGGAGCTGGCGATAGCGCTCGGGCAGCGAGGCGACCGCCCCGGCGAACAGGGTCGGGTAGATGCGCCGGATCGCGGGCGACACCGAGGGCCGCCGGATGAACTGCACCGCAGCGGCCACGCGTTCATCGGCGCGCAACTCCGGGAGGAACGCATCCAACTGCTCGGTCAGTTCGCGCCGGCTGGTGGGCGGGTTCTCCACGCCCATCAGCTCGCCGGCTCGCGCCCATTCGCGGACGTAGCGGTCCGGGCCGCCCGGGATGGGGCCGCCCCAGATCAGATGGGCGCCCAGGAACGCCTCGGTGAAGGCGTTGTGCACCCACCTGGCGAGGTCGGGATCGTTCGCCGCATACCCGCGTTCCACTCCGGAACCATCGGTGTATTCGCCGACGATTCCACGGTGGACACGCTGGACCGCCCGTGCGCCGGCGCGAGCCGTCTCGGTATCACCGAAAGTCGTGGTCGCGACCCAGCGAATGGTGCCGTTCAGGCGACCCATCGCATCCTCCTGGAAGCGGGAGTGATCGTGCACGCCCGCCATCGCGCCCGGGTGGAGTGTCTGGATCAGCAGGGCACGGATGCCGGCGACCGTGGTCGGAATGGCGCCGTTGACCGCCCAGACCGCGCTGCCCGGGCCGAAAAACCCCTCATCGGTTCCGTTCAGGATGGCGGGGATCCAGTCCGCGGGCCTGACCGGTGCCCGGCGACGTCGCGCTGCGGCCTGCCTCCAGCGAACCATGTGCGCCTTCCTCGTCTCACAGCGGGTGTCGTCTGTGTCTTCTCGTTTATACGCCTTCCGGCTTGGAACGGGGCTGTGGCATCGGGAGAAAGACAGTGCAATAATAGGACGGAATGGCAACCGGTTTCCAAAACGCGGAACCCCTGCCCGAGGAGGACGAATCAATGGCGAAAATCGGCGTACAGGCAATGATGCTCAAGGACAACTTCGCGAAGATGGGACCCTTCGAGACGCTCCGGCAGGTGAGCGAGATCGGCTACCACGCCGTGGAGATCTCGCAGATCCCGATGACGCCGGAGAACGTCGCCGAGCTCGTCCGGGCACGGGACGAACTGGGCATGGAGATCGCCTCGCTGTCGGCGGGACTGACGCCGGGCCCGGTGGGCGGGGAATCGCTCACCGGCGACTTCGACAAGATCGTCGCCGACGCGAAGACGCTGGGCGCGACCATGATCCGCATGGGCATGTTGCCGTTCGATGCAATGGCCTCGCTCGACAAGGTGCTCGAGTTCTGCGACGCGAGCAACGATATGGCCGCCCGCCTGCGGGAGCACGGCATCGCGCTGTACTACCACAACCACCACATCGAGTTCGCGAAGTATGACGGCACGTTCCTGCTCGACATCATCGCCGACCGCGCCCCGCTGATGGGCCTGGAGGTCGACGTGCACTGGGTGCAGCGTGGTGGACTCGACCCGGTCACCACCCTGAAGAAGTACAGCGACCGCGTCGCCATGGTGCACCTCAAGGACTACCGCATCGGCCAGATCGCACCCGAGGGCTTCGAGGCGCTGACCAAGGGCGACTTCCCGGGGTTCATGGCCGCGTTCAAGGACGTCGTGCAGTTCGCCGAGGTCGGCGAGGGCAACCTCGACTTCGCCTCGATCATCGAGACCAGCAAGGAGATCGGCGCCCAGTACCTCCTCGTCGAGCAGGACGAGCAGTACGGCCGCACCCCGCTGGAGTGCCTGCAGACCTCGTACGACAACCTCGTCGCACTCGGCTACGCCGACCTCTTCTAGGGTTTCTCCTCGGGTGGCAAGCCCACCTGCGCCCGTGAGGGGCCAGGAAAGGCCAGTCGCGGATGCCGTTGACTAGGATTTCCTGGCCCCTTACGTGGCGTGACGGGTCGTCACCACGCGGATGCCGCGCGCGGCAAGTCCGACGGCGAGCCACGCCGCTGCCACCACGATCCCCTGCCAGGGCAGGGTGAAGGCGAGGAGCAGGCATCCGCTCACGCCGGCGTACTGCACGACGCGCGGAAGCCAGCGGTCGGCGCCGCCCTGGCGCAGTGCCGCCAGGTGCGCGATCGCGTAGTAGACCAGCACGGAACACGCGGAGAACCCGACGAGTTGCGCCGGGTCGAGCAGCAGCACCGAGGCGATCGCAATCAGGCCGATGGCCGCCTCAGCGACGACCGGGGCGTGGGTGCGGTTCGAGATGCGGCTGAGCGGGCCGGGCAGGTCACGATTGCGAGCCATCGCCAGGCCGGTACGGCTGAGGCCGGCGAGGATCCCGAGCAGCGATCCGAGTCCGGCAACGGCCGCGACGATGCGGGCGAGCACCACCCACGGGTTGGCCGCGGCCGTGCCGTCGTCGGTTGCGCCCCCGACGACCGTGGTCAGCACGTCGGCCAGCGGCGACACCGACCGGGCCAGTGCTTCCGGCCCGAGGATCGTCACGCAGAGCAGGCCGATCACGGCGTACAGCACCAGGGTGATCCCGAGTGCGCTGAGGATCGCCCGCGGCAGCGTCCGACGCGGGTCCTTCGCCTCCTCACCGAGCGTGGCCATCCGGGCGTACCCGGCGAAACAGAAGAACAGCAGGCCTGCCGATTGGAGGATGCCGTACCAGCCGGCATCCGCGATGGTGGAGAGGTCGAGGTGGGCGGGGTCTCCCCCGCCCCGGAGGCCGATCATGGTGAACAGCACCAGCAGCCCGCTGATCACCACTGCCACGATGACTGCGCTGACGCCGGCGGTGCTGCGGATGCCGGCCGCGTTGACCAGGCCGAGCGCAACGATGGCCGCCACGGCGACCGGACGGGCGGCGTCCGGCCAGAGGTAACCGCCCACGATCAGGGCGATCGCACCGGCGGACGCAGTCTTGCCGGCCATGAAGAGCCAGCCCGCCGTGAATCCCCACCACGGGCCGAGAGTGGCCCGGCCGTAGGCGTAAGCGCCCCCGGACACCGGGTAGGCCATGGCGAGCTGGGTGGAGCTGAGGGCGTTGAGGGAGGCTATCAGTCCGGCGACGACCACGCCGATCAGGAGCCCGGTTCCCGCAGCCGCGGCAGCCGGCGCCCACACGTAGAAGACGCCCGCGCCGATCATGGCGGCCAGGCCGACGATCATGGCGCGACCGACGCCGAGGTGTCGCTGCAGTGCCGCCATAGAGGAACACTAACCACGGCGGGTGAACATTCGGGGCCGCGTCGCGGGGGCGCGCCGCGCCGGCAACGCTTGCGTCCACCGCCGTGGCCGGTGAGGGTGCGGGTCCGGCGTGCGAGCGGCGCGGTCATGGCCGATACTGGGTGTAGGAACAACCATGAGCGACTACCACCCCGAACTCTCCGGCTACGAACCGAGCGATGAGTCACGCCCACTGCGCAGCAAGCGTGTGACGACAATGATGCGCGTCGTGGTGGTGCTCGGGCTGGTGGCCTTGGTGGTGCCCGGCATCCTCACCACGATGCAGTTGGCGTCGAACACCGCCGCCAACGCCTGCCGGGTCGCCGTGGCGCGGTACTACCCGTTCGCGGAGGCGTCGGACGCGCGGTTCGAGTTCTCCGGTGCTGGCGGGTTCGGCTGGCAGTGCTACTCCATCGACCAGAACGAACGGCAGACCTTTGTCGAGCCGCTCGGAATCATTCCGGCGGCACCGGGGCTGGAGACGCGCGGCATCCGCTCATAGCTCCGGGGCCGACCGTTCGCTCACGCGCATGGGTGAGCAGCGGATGCCGCGTGAAGGCGTGGGCTACGCGGCGCCGTCGAACATCGACGTGACCGAGTCGTCCTCGAACACGGCGCGGATGGCGCGGGCCAGCAGCGGGGCGATCGGGAGCACGGTCAGCGTCGGGAATCGCTTGTCCTCGGGGACCGGCAGGGTGTCGGTGACCACGACTGAAGTGATCGCGTTGCTCTGCAGGAGCTCGACCGCGGGATCGCTGAAGACGCCGTGTGTTGCGGCGACGACGACGCCGAGGGCGCCGGCCGCGTGCAGGGCCTCCGCCGCCTTCACGATGGTGCGGCCGGTGTCGATCAGGTCGTCGACGAGTAGGCAGACGCGGCCCTTGACCTCGCCGACGATCTCGTGCACCGAAACCTGGTTCGGCACCAGCGGGTCGCGACGCTTGTGGATGATGGCCAGCGGCGCACCGAGCTTGTCGCTCCAGATGTCGGCCACCCGCACCCGGCCCATGTCCGGCGACACGACGGTGAGGTTGGACACATCCATGGTCTCGCGCACATGCGCCAGGAGCACCGGCATCGCGAACAGGTGGTCGACCGGGCCGTCGAAGAAGCCCTGGATCTGCGCCGCGTGCAGGTCAACTGACATGATCCGGTCAGCGCCGGCGACCTTGAACAGGTCGGCGACCAGGCGCGCGGAGATCGGCTCGCGGCCGCGGCCCTTCTTGTCCTGGCGGGCGTACGGGTAGAACGGCGCGACCACGGTGATGCGCTTGGCGGAGGCGCGCTTGAGGGCGTCGACCATGATCAGCTGTTCCATCAGCCACTCGTTGATCGGCTGGGTGTGGGACTGGATCACGAAGGCGTCGCTGCCCCGCACGCTCTCGTCGAACCGGGCGTAGATCTCACCATTGGCGAAGGTGCGAGCATCGGTCGGCACCAATTCGGAACCAAGTTCATCGGCGATGTCGAGCGCGAGCTGCGGATGCGCCCGGCCGGAAATCAATACAAGTCGTTTTTCGCCGCTGCTCTTGATTCCAGACACTCAGTCTCCGCTCTTAGCTGCGGCGTTCGCCGCATCGGTTCCGGGGCGGTTGGCCTGAACCCAGCCGTCCATGTTGCGCTGCGGAGCCACGTTGATAGCGAGCGACCCGGCGGGCACGTCCTTGCGGACCACGGTCCCGGCCCCTGTGTAGGCTCCGTCACCAATCCTAATCGGCGCGACGAACACGTTGTGCGACCCGGTGCGCACGTGCGACCCGATCTCAGAGCGGTGCTTGTTCACCCCGTCGTAGTTGGCGAAGATGGTTCCGGCGCCGATATTGGCGCCCTCCCCGATCGTCGCGTCGCCGACATAGCTGAGGTGCGGCACCTTGCTGCCGACGCCGATGACGGCGTTCTTGGTCTCCACGAAGGTGCCGATCTTGCCATCCGCGCTGAGATGCGTGCCCGGGCGGAGGTAGGCGAACGGGCCGACGGATGCCCCGGAGCCGATCACCGCGAGGGTCGCGTCGGTGCGTTTCACCGTCGCATCCGCTCCGATTTCGCAGTCGAGGACTGTGGTGTCCGGACCCACCGTCGCACCGGTCTCGATCACTGTGGAACCCAGGATCTGGGTGCCGGGCAGGATCGTGACGTCGGGGGCGAGCGTCGCGCGGAGGTCGATCCAGGTGCTGGCCGGGTCCTGCACGGTCACCCCGGCGAGCTGCCATCCGCGCACGATCAGGGCGTTGAGGATGGCCGCGGTCTCGCTGAGCTGCGCGCGGTCGTTGATGCCGGCGACGACCCAGGGCTCGGCGACCGGCACCGCGGTGACCTCTGAGCCGGCCCCGCGCAGCAGTTCGATCACATCGGTGAGGTACTTCTCGCCCTGTGAATTGTCGGTGGTGAGGTTCGCGAGCTGGTCACGCAGCGCGTTCAGGCCGAACAGGTACACGCCGGCGTTGATCTCGTCGATCCCGAGTTCGTCGGCGGTGGCGTCCTTCTGCTCGACGATGCGGTCGAACGCGCCGGTGCCGTTTCGCACGATCCTGCCGTACCCGTTCACGTCGGCGGGACGGGCCGACAGCACGGTGGCGGAGGCCGCGCTGGCGCGGTGCTTGGTGATGAAGGAGGCGAGGGTCTGCGCGTTCAACAGCGGGACGTCGCCGTTGATCACGAGCACGTCGCCGGTGAAGTCGTCGGGGAGGGCCGCGACGGCCTGCTCGACCGCGCGTCCCGTGCCGGGGACCTCGTCCTGGTCGACGATCACGCTCTCCGGCAGGTCTTGGGCGATGACGGCAGCGAGCCGGTCACGCTCGTGGCGCACGACGGTGACGACGTGGGCGGCATCGAGGGCACGCGCCGTGGCCAGCACGTGACTGACGATGGGAACACCGGCCAGCGGATGCAGCAGCTTCGGCAGGCTGGACTTCATGCGGGTGCCCTGCCCCGCGGCCAGGACGATGATGGCAAGGTGTCGGTCTGTCAACTGGTCTCCCCTGGAACGCGATGGCTGCGCAGATTGGCTGCGCAGATTAGAAGCGTGTGCTCCGCCGCCAGGATTCGAACCTGGACCGAACAACTCCAAAGGTTGCCGTGCTGCCGTTACACTACGGCGGATCACGCCGGCTATGAACCGGCGCCGCAGTCAAGTCTGCCAGATGTCGAACCCGTCTCGAACAGCTCCTCGCTGGCGTGGGGTGCGTATCCATCGGTGCGGCCGGGAGAATGCCACCGGAGCCGGGATAATGGACGGATGCCCGCACATGATGAAGTCGACCGCATTGTCGGCGCCTGGCTGCGGGAACGCCCCGACCTCGATTTCGCGCCGCTCCAGGTGCTCTCCCGCGTGGGCCGGCTGGCGAAACACCTGGACCGGGCGCGCCGTACCGCCTTCTCCCGCTCTGAGCTGGAGGTGTGGGAGTTCGATGTGCTCTCCGCGCTCCGCCGCGCCGGCACGCCGTACGAACTCAGCCCGAAGTCCCTGCTGCAGCAGACCCTGGTCTCCAGCGGAACCATGACCAATCGCATCGACCGCCTGGTCGAACGTGGCCTCGTCACCCGTCGCGCCGACCCCGGCGACGGCCGCGGCGTGCTGGTCAGTATGACCCCGAACGGCCTCGCCCGGGTCGATGCCGCCATCACCCGGCTGGTCGATGCGGAGGCCGACCTGCTCTCCACACTTTCGGCGGCCGACCAGGAGCGCCTGGCCGGGTTGTTGCGTAAGCTGTCGCTCGACTTCGACTGAACGCTCGCCTTCGACTGGACGAACGGCGAGCACGCCTCGACACTCACCGCGGAGGTCCACATGGCCAGGCTGATCTACTCGGCGATCACCTCCCTCGACGGTTACACAGCGGATGCCGCCGGCACCTTCGATTGGGCAGCTCCTGACCCCGCGGTGCACGGGTTCGTCAACGATGTGGAGCGCCCGATCGGCACCTACCTGTACGGCCGCCGGATGTACGAAACGATGGTCTACTGGGAAACCGCCGGGGCCGAACCCGGGGAGGCCTCGGTGGAGCGGGACTTCGCCGGGATCTGGCAGGCGGCAGACAAGGTGGTGTTCTCCACCACGCTTCAAGCCCCCTCCAGCGCCCGAACCAGGATCGAGCGGGCGTTCGACCCGACCGAGGTTCGGCGGCTCAAGGCAGAGTCGTCGCGCGACCTCGGTGTGGGTGGAGCGCACCTCGCCGCGCAGGCGATCACGGCCGGACTGGTCGACGAGATCCAGCTGTTCGTCACGCCGATCCTGGTCGGCGGCGGCACCGCGGCGCTGCCGGACGGGGTGCGCGTGCCGCTGGAGCTGGTCGACGAGCGCCGCTTCGGCAGCGGGACGG
Organism: Glaciibacter sp. 2TAF33; assembly: GCF_052114945.1. Taxonomy (NCBI): domain Bacteria; kingdom Bacillati; phylum Actinomycetota; class Actinomycetes; order Micrococcales; family Microbacteriaceae; genus Glaciibacter; species Glaciibacter sp. 2TAF33. The sequence continues at coordinate 89,748 of NZ_JBFRFS010000007.1, read as the reverse complement.
TGTTCCTGCGCTACCGGGTGGTGTGATCTCGACGGGCTCGATCACCGGCTGGTAGAGACCGTCGAGACCCGGTGGTCGAGCCCGCCCGGACCCGGTCAGCGCCGGAATGCCTTCCGGGCCAGCCAGTTGCCCAGGAATTGCACGGCCTGCACCAGCACGATGATCAGCAGCACGGCCGCCCAGGTGACGATCGGGTTGAACTGGCGATATCCGTAGAGCAATGCGAAGTTACCGAGTCCGCCGCCGCCGACATAACCGGCGACAGCCGACATGTCCACCAGCGCCACGAAGATGAAGGTGTAGCCGAGGATCAGCGGGCCGAGGGCCTCCGGCAGCAGCACGGTGAAGATGATCCGCACCGGGCCGGCGCCCACGGACCTGGCCGCCTCGATCACCCCGGGTGAGACGGTGAGCAGGTTCTGCTCGACGATCCGTCCCATCGCGAAGGACGCCGCGAGCGAGATCGTGAAGATGATGGCCGGGTTTCCGATGCCGGTTCCCACCACCAGCCGCGCCAGTGGTTGCGCTGCGGCCAGGAAGATGATGAACGGGATGGGCCTGACGAAGTTGACCAGCACGTTGAGCACCAGGAACACCGGGCGGTTCTCCAGGATGTTGCCCGCCCGGGACAGGTACAGGCCGAGACCCACGATCAGGCCACCGATGCCGCCGAAGAACAGGGTGAGCGCGACGATGTACAGGGTCTCAACGGCGGAGGTCCAGAGCAGGGGCAGCAGTTCGATCAGGGCATCCATCAGCGCACCTCCGTCACGGTGGTCAGTCTTCGGACCCGGTCGAGCGCGGCGTCGACCACCGCGGCATCCGCTCGGGATGTTCCCGAGCTCAGCGACAGGGTGAGGTGACCGAACGGCCGGCCCTGGATTTCGTTGATGCCGCCGTAGATAACCTCGAAGGCAACGCCGGCGGAGGTGAATTCGCCGAAGACCGCCTTCTGGTCGACGTCGGCGTCGCGGAACGACAAGGTGACGATGCGCCCCGGGTGGCGCTCGCGGAGCACCGCGAGCTCTGCGGCGCTCGGCACGCCCTTCACGACAGTGCCGACGAAACGAGCCGATGCCGCGTGCTGCGGATTCGAGAACACGTCGAAGACGTCGCCGCGTTCGATCACGCGGCCCTGGTCCATCACCGCGACCTTGGTGGCGATGGTCTGGATGACGTCCATCTCGTGGGTGATCACGATGATGGTGACGCCGAACTCCTGGTTCACCCGCTTGAGCAGGGCGAGGACCTCGTGCGTGGTCTCCGGGTCGAGGGCACTGGTGGCCTCGTCGGCGAGGAGGATGCTGGGCTGGGTCGCGAGTGCCCGGGCGATGCCCACCCGCTGCTTCTGGCCGCCGGAGAGCTGGTCGGGGTAGGCGCGCGCCTTGTCCGCTAGCCCGACGAAGTCCAGGAGCTCAGCCACCCGGGTGTCCCGCTCCTCCTTGGAACGTCCGGCCACCTCGAGCGGGTAGGCGATGTTGCCGGCAACCGTGCGCGAGCTGAACAGGTTGAACTGCTGGAAGATCATGCCGATGCCGAGGCGCACCGGCCGCAACGCCCGCTCGGGGAGCCGCGCGATGTCCTGCCCGTTGACCAGGATGGCGCCGTTCGTGGAACGTTCGAGGGCATTGACCAGTCGCACCAGCGTGCTCTTGCCGGCGCCGGAGTAGCCGATGATGCCGTACACGTCGCCGGCTTCGACGTCGAGGCTCACGTCGTCGATCGCCACGACCGGGTTGCCACCCTTGGTCGTGGGCGGGTACACCTTGGAGACGCCGCGGAGGCTGACGACGGGCATGGGATAATCCTTCCGGACCTGCGTGAAGAAGTCCGCGAGTGCGGTCAAAGGGCCGGCTACCGGTGCTCGGAGGCGGCCATTTGCCCGCACTCGCGGACGGGAAAGACGGGTCTACTTCTGGGCTGCGGTGTCCTTCTCGACGGTCTTCAGCGACTTCTCGAGATCGGCGACCGGGGTCTTCACCAGGATGGCGGATCCGCCGGAGATCGCGCGAACGCCGTCCTGGACCTTCTTGTTGTTCTGGTAGATCTCGACAAGTTTCTTGTAGGTCGCGTTGTCCTTGTCCTTGGCGCGGGCGGCGAAGATGTTCACGTACGGCAGCGCGTTGGGGTCGGAGGGGTCGTCCTTCGCGATGGCGTCCTCGAACTTCAGCCCGGCCTTCTCGACGAAGTCGTTATTGATGATCGCCGCCGCGACGTCCGGAAGCGAAGTCGGCGTGAGGGAGGCCTCGAGCGCCTTCACGGTGACCTTGGACTTGCCGGTGTCGATGTCGTCCAGGGTGGAGAAGATGCTTCCGCCGTCTTTCAGCACGATCAGCTTTGCCGACTGCAGCACCAGCAGTGAGCGCGACAGGTTGCTGGGGTCGTTCGGAACGGCGACCGTGTCGCCCTTCTTGATGCCGTCGACGCTCTTCACCTTCGTGGAGTACAGGGCGAGCGGGTAGATGGCGGTGGCGCCGATCGGGACCAGGTCCTGCTTGGTTGACACGTTGTAGTCGGCCAGGTAAACGATGTGCTGGAACTGGTTGAGGTCGATCTCGCCCTCGGTCAGCGCCGGGTTGGGCTGCGGGTAGTCGGAGAAGTCGACGATGTCGACCTTGATTCCCTCATCCGCTGCGGCCTGCTTGTAGTCGGCCCAGTACGGGTCGCTGGCGCCGACGACGCCGATCTTGACCACGTTGTCGGCGCTGTCGCCTGAGCCGCTGGCTCCGGCGCAGCCGGCCAGCAACGCAACCAGCGGTACGACCGCGAGGGCGGCCAAAAACTTCTTCTTCACTGTGTGATTCCCTTTCGCTGTGTGGGCCTGGCGGGTTCACGCGAGAGCGAATGTGGGCACAGTGGGCCCACGGAGTGTTCAGTGGGGGCTGTGCCGCAACCCTGCGAGGCACAGTTCTACGTTACCGGCGGATGCTGCGACCCGCTGGCCGCAACGTCACACTCCGTCACAGCATCTGCGGGGTCAGCCCTCGATCAGTTCGGAAAGTTCGATCCAGCGGGTTTCGAAGCCGGCGACGGATGCGTCCAGGTCGGCGATCTCGCGGGTGAGCGTCCCGAGGCCGTCGTAATCCGACTGGTCGTGCACGGCCAGCTTCTCGTGGAGTTCCGCCACCCTGGCCTGCATCTTGGCGACCTTGCGGTCGATCGATGCGAGTTCCTTCTGGGCGTTCCGGAGTTCGGCGCCGCCGATGGCGAGCTTGCGCGTGCGTGTTGCGGTGCCACCGCCGCCGATGCCTTCGGTGGGTGACCCGGTCTGCGCGGCGCCGGCGCCGGCATCCGCTAGACGACGCAGCTCGAGGTACTGGTCGACGCCGCCGGGCAGGTGCCGGAAACCGCCGTTCATGACCGCGTACTGGTTGTCGGTGACACGCTCGATGAGGTACCGGTCGTGGGAGACCACGAGCAGGGTGCCGGGGAAGGAGTCGAGCAGGTCTTCCATGGCGGCGAGCATGTCGGTGTCGAGGTCGTTGGTGGGCTCGTCGAGGATCAGGACGTTCGGCTCGTCGAGCACGATCAGGAGCAGCTGCAGGCGGCGTTTCTGGCCGCCGGAGAGGTCCTTGACCTGGGTCTGCAGCTGGGCGCTCATAAAGCCCATCCGCTCGAGCATCTGCCCGGGGGTGATCTCCTTGCCGGCGACGGCGTAGGACGACTTCTGCCGGCCGATGACTTCGCTGACCCGGTCGTTCTGGATGTGCTCGAGCTCGAACAGCTGCTGGGTGAGCACGGCGACCTTGATGGTCTTGCCGCGCTTGACCTTGCCGCTGGTGGGCTGCAGCGTGCCGGCCACCAGGCTGAGCAGTGTGGACTTGCCGGCGCCGTTGACGCCCATGATGCCGGTGCGCTCGCCCGGCGCGATTCGCCAGGTGATGTCGTGCAGCACGTGCTTCTCCGGCGTCTTCGCCGAGGCGGGGAAGGTGACGGAGACGTCGAGCAGGTCAACGACATCCTTGCCGAGGCGCTGCATCGCCATCGACTGCATCGTGACGGTGTCGCGGGGCGGCGGCTCGTTCTCGATCAGCACGTTGGCGGCGTCGATGCGGAACTTCGGCTTGGCGGTGCGGGCCGGGGCGCCGCGGCGGAGCCAGGCCAGCTCCTTCTTCATCAGGTTCTGGCGTTTCGCTTCGGTGACGGATGACATCCGGTCTCGTTCGACGCGCTGCAGGATGTACGCCGCGTAGCCGCCCTCGAAGGGCTCGATCATGCGGTCGTGCACCTCCCAGGTCGCGGTGCAGACCTCGTCGAGGAACCAGCGGTCGTGGGTGACGACCACGAGGCCGCCGTCGCGCGGGGCCCAGCGGGTCTTCAGGTGCCCGGCCAGCCAGGCGATCCCCTCCACGTCGAGGTGGTTGGTGGGCTCGTCGAGGAAGATGACGTCGTGGTCGCCGGTGAGCACAGCGGCGAGAGCCACCCGGCGGCGCTGGCCACCGGAGAGGTCGTCGACCAGGGCGTCCCAGGGGATGTCGCGGACCAGGCCGGCGATGACGTCGCGCACCTTGGAATCGCCGGCCCAGACGTGTTCCTCGATGCCGCCGACGATGGCCTGCCCGACGGTGACGCCCTGGACGAGGTCGTCGGCCTGGTCGAGGATGCCCAGTGTCACCCCCCGGCGGCGCGTGACGCGGCCGGAGTCGGGTTCCATGCGGCCGGCGAGGAGGTTCAGCAGGGTCGACTTTCCGTCGCCGTTGCGACCGACGACGCCGATCCTGTCGCCCTCGTCGATGCCGGTGGTGACATTGTCGAAGATGACGCGGGTGGGGAATTCGAGGTGCAGGGCTTCAGCCCCGAGCAAGTGTGCCATTGCCTCCGAGCTTACCGGGCGCGCCTGTGCGTTCCTTTTGCGCGTCGCGCCCTCTCCCGTTACGCTGCGCCTCCAATTACTCGAGACCCCCGTTACGCGAGAACGCACTTGTTGGGCTTAAGACGCCCTCATAACCCCAACAAGTGCAGGTTCGCGGGAGCGGGAGCGGATGCGGGAGCGGATGCGGGGTGCGCCTAGTCGTGGACGAGGCGGGCGCCGTGCACCGGGCCGGTGGCGCGCACCGCCCTCAGGCGCGACGCGGAGAGCGCCACCTGCAGCTCAAGGGCGCTGTCGGCGTCGGCGACCAGGAACGCCACCGTCGGGCCGGACCCGGAGATGATGCCGGCCAGGGCGCCGTTCTCCTCACCGAGCTCGAGCACGCGTCCGAGCCCCGGCGCCAGGTGCAGCGCGGGGGCCTGCAGGTCGTTGTGCAGCGACTCGGCGAGCATGACCGGGTCGCCCGCGCGGAGCGCCTGCAGCACATTGGCGTCAACCGTGGGTTGGTGCGACGCGGGGAAAATGTCCTGGGCGTGGCGGTCGCGGTGCCGGTCGAGTTCCGTGTACACGCCAGGAGTGGACATGCCGAACTCGGCGATGGCGAACACCCAGTGGAACTGCCCCTTGGCCAGCGCCGGACTCAGCTGATCGCCGCGGCCGGTCCCGACGGCGGTGCCGCCGGTGAACGAGAAGGGCACGTCGGCGCCCAGTTTGGCGGCGATCGCGAGCAACTCGTCCTTGGTCGCCTCGGTGCCCCACAGCGTGTCGCAGGCGAGCAGGGTGGCTGCGGCATCCGCCGATCCGCCGCCCATTCCGCCGGCGATCGGCACATTCTTCTCTATTTCGAGCCGCACCCCGCCCCGGTAGCCCGCTCGCCTGGCCAGGGTCCTGGCGGCCTTGATCGCGAGGTTGCTTCCGTTGGTGCTGAGCCCCGACGTGTCGATGCTGCCGGTGAACTCGACCGAGAAGTCGTCCGCCGGATACGCCCGCACGTCCTCGTACAGCGATACCGCCTGGTACGCGGTCGCGACGTCGTGGTACCCGTCGTCCATGACCGCGCCGACCTTGAGGAAGACGTTCACCTTCCCCGGCGCTCTGGTATGGACTACCTGCGAGCTGGCCGGGATGGTCATGTTCCTAACCTAGCCCAGCCCACTGCACCGATCGCGCGCCGCCGCCAGCCACAGCACCATCGCGGCCTTGGCCGGCGCGACCTGCTCGGGCGTCGACATCCGCTGGTGGGTCAGTGAAACGGATGTCTTCCCGCCGTTGGCCGGGTTGGACGTCACCAGCAGGGACTCACGCCCGTCGAGCTTCCACCGGGCGGTGGCGTACTTCGCCTCACGGTTCTCGCTGGCCGGCGCACCGAGCGCATCGGTGACGACGGCGACCACCGCGTCCAGCGCGCCCGGCTGGTCGGCCGACAGCGTGGCGGAGGTACTCACTTCGAAGGTCCCGTCGGCGCGCTGGCCCGGCAGGCGCATCCCGCGCGCCTGCTCGAATCCGACCGTGACGGTCTGGCACCACCACCGCGGCACCTGGTGTTCGGTGTACAGCCAGGCGGCGATCTGCGGGTGCGTCCAGGTCGTGGCGTCGGTGGCGTCGAGCAGGGCGAACCATTCGGCCCAGCCCTTCCCGGTTGCGTCGGTGAGGGCGTCGTCGCTCATACCGTCGGTGCGGCTGGTGACGGTCCTGGCTGCCATGACGCCCACGCTACCCGACCGGATCCGCTACTCAGAAGGCCAGGCGCGCGCGATCGCGAGGAAGTCGTCCACAGTGAGCTGCTCGCCGCGAGCCGTCGGGTCGACCCCGGCCGCTGTGATGACAGCGGATGCGCTGGTCGAGCCACCGAGGACCACCGAGAGTGATTGCCGCAGCATCTTCCGGCGCTGCTGGAACGCCGCGTCGACGAGGGCGAAGGTGGCCAGCCGCAGCTCCTCGGACTCCAGCGGCTGATCCCGGCGGTGGAAGCCGACGAGGATGGAATCGACGTTCGGCACCGGCCAGAACACCTGCCTGCTCACCTTTCCGACGGTGCGGAAGGCGCCGTACCAGGCCGCCTTGACGCTCGGGCTGCCGTAGACCTTGGAGCCGGGCGGCGCTGCGAGGCGTTCGCCGACTTCGGCCTGCACCATGACCACGCCGGCGCGGATGGAGTCGAAGTGCTCGAGCAGGTGCAGCAGCACCGGCACCGAGACGTTGTACGGCAGGTTTGCGACCAGCCGCGTGGGGGCGCCGGGCAGTTCGGTGATGCGCAGGGCGTCGGCACGGATGACGGTGAGCGGTGCCCCCGGCTGCATCAGTTCCACGGTCAGCGGCAACTGCTCGGCCAGCCGGTCGTCGATCTCCACGGCCACCACGCCGGCGCCGGTCTCCAGCAGGCCAAGGGTCAGCGAGCCGAGACCCGGGCCGACCTCGACGACGGTGTCGCCGGCGGCGACTTCGGCGGACCGGACGATGCGCCGCACGGTGTTGCCGTCGATGACGAAGTTCTGGCCGAGCTTCTTGGTCGGGTTGACCCCGAGCATCTCCGCCAGGTCGCGGATCTCGGCCGGCCCCAGGAGGGCGCTGGGTGCGGCCGGCGAGGGGGATGCGTGGCGGCCGTGCGCGGTGATCGGGGTCTCGACAGGCTCGGTCTCGACAGGCTCGGTCTCGACAGGCTCGACCACCGGGGGCTCGGTCTCGACAGGCTCGACCGCCGGGGGCTCGACGTCCGGGGAGTCGGGGCCGCTCATGCGACGCCGCCGTCCGGGCCCTCGCCCTGTCGCATGGCACCGTGCGGCGACGTCACCGGCTCCGCGTCCCATCGTCCGTAGACGAGTTCGGTGTTGGAGGAGATCTGGGCGGCGAGCACCGAGACATCCGTTTCGAGGAAGTCGGCCATCGCCCGCAAGGTGTTGGGCAGTTGGTACGGCGCGTTCGGCCGGCCGCGGAACGGCGCCGGGGTGAGGAACGGGGCGTCGGTCTCGACCAGCAACAGGTTGCGAGGCGCGACGGCGAGCGCCTCGCGCAGGTTGTGGGCGTTCTTGAAGGTCACGTTTCCGGCGAACGACATGTACCAGCCGTTCTTCGCGCAGATGAGAGCCATGTCGGCGTCGCCGGAGAAGCAGTGGAACACCGTGCGCTCGGGGGCGCCGACCCGGTGCAGGGTGGCGATGACCTCGGCATGGGCGTCGCGGTCGTGAATCTGGAGGGCCAGGTTGTTCTGCCTGGCGATCTCGATGTGCGCTTCGAACGAGCGGTACTGGGCGGGCCGCCCGTCTTCGTCGGTGCGGAAGAAGTCCAGGCCGGTTTCGCCGATGGCCACCACGCGGGGGCGGCCGGCGAGCTGGGCGATCTCGCGGAGCGCGTCATCGAGCGTGCCCGCGGCCTCGTAGCCCGGCACCTCATTGGGGTGGATGGCGACGGCCGCGAGCATCCGGGGCTCGAACGCGGCGGTCTCGGCCGACCAGCGGGAGGTCTCCAGGTCGCCACCGACCTGGATCACGCCGCGCACGCCGACGCTGGAGGCCCGGTCGAGTTGCTCGGCGACGCTGAGCGGGTCGTCGCCGTCGGCGATCTCCAGGTGGGTGTGGTTGTCGTAGACGCCGACCGTGAGGGGCTCCGGCAGCGGCGGGTAACTCAGGTCGCGGCCGTCGGTCTGCTCGCGCTTGCGGATCGCGCCGGCGTCGCCGGGCTCCGGGCCGTCGCTAGCCAACGGTCGCCTCGATGCGCGGGAACAGCGCCTCCAGCGGCGAGACGTGGGTTCCGCCGGTCCATTCCCAGGCCCGGTCGATGCGCTGGTCGGTGACGAGGCCGTCGCCGCCGAGGGCGGTCCACAGCTTCGCGGTGGCCTCTGGGACCACCGGGGACAGCAGCACGGCGAGGGTGCCCAGGCCGCGTACCGCGGTGTGCAGCACGGTCTCCAGGCGTTCCCGGTTAGCGGGATCCTTGGCCAGGCCCCACGGTTCCTGCACCGTGATGTACCCGTTGAGCTCGTCGACCAGTTCCCAGATCGCGGCGATCGCCTCGTGGATCGCGAGCCGGTCGATGGCCGCGCCAGCGGCATCCGTTGCGCGCTTCTCGGTCGCTCTGATCTGTTCGTCGGCCGGGGTGTTCGTGCCGGCGGCGGGGATCTCGCCGTCGCAGTAGCGGGTGACCATCGCGATCACCCGGGAGGCCAGGTTGCCGAAACCATTGGCCAGTTCGGACTGGTAGCGGGCGGAGAGGTCTTCCCAGGAGAAGGAGCCGTCCTGGCCGAAGCTGATCGCGCGCATGAAGTAATACCGGAACGCGTCGGAGCCGAAGGTGTCGGTGATCTGGTTGGGGGCGATGCCGGTGAGCTTGGACTTGGACATCTTCTCGCCACCGACGAGGAGCCAGCCGTGCCCGAAGACCTGCTTGGGCACCTCGATGCCGGCCGCCATCAGCATCGCCGGCCAGATCGCGGCGTGGAAGCGAAGGATGTCCTTGCCGATGATGTGCGTCGCCGGCCAGAGGCGGGCGAACTTCTCCTCGTCGTGGCCGTAGCCGGCGGCGGTGATGTAGTTGAGCAGGGCGTCGAACCAGACGTAGACGACGTGGCTTTCATCCCACGGCACCTTGATGCCCCAGTCGAAGCTGGACCGTGAGATCGACAGGTCGGCCAGGCCTTTCTTCACAAAGGAGACGACCTCGTTGCGGGCGGACTCGGGCTGCACGAAAAGCGGGTTCTCCTCGTAGAGCGCCAGCAGCTGGTCGGCGAAGGCGCTCATCCGGAAGAAGTAGTTCTTCTCGTGCAGCAGTTCGACCGGCTTGGAGTGGATGGCGCAGACCTGCTGGCCCTCGTACTCGCCGGTGCCGTCGACGAGGTCGCTGGGCTGCTTGTACTCCTCACACCCCACGCAGTAGTAGCCCTCGTATTCGCCGGTGTAGATGTGGCCGCGGTCGTGCAGGTGCTGCAGGAACTTGGCGGCGTTGACCTCGTGGCGGGGGTCGGTGGTGCGGATGAAGTCGTCGTTGGCGATGTTGACGGTGGACAGCAGCGGCTTCCACGCGGTCTCCACCAGGCGGTCTGCCCACTCCTTGGGAGTGGTGCCGTTGGCGAGCGCGGTGCGGAGGATCTTCTGGCCGTGCTCGTCAGTGCCGGTGAGCAGCCAGGCGTCGTCGCCGGCCTGCCGGTGCCAGCGGGCGAGTACGTCGGTGGCCACCTCCGTGTAGGCGTGCCCGATGTGCGGCACATCATTCACGTAGAAAATCGGCGTGGTGATGTAGAAAGAAGAGCCATCGGACATGCTGTACATCTTATTGGGACGAGCGGATGCCGATCGGCGCCTCACATGTAGCGGGTTCGTGACTCGGCCGACGGTGTCTCGTGCGTGGTGTGGTGGCGGTGACCGAACACCGGCGGCAGCACTTCGTGGGCGGGAGGGATCGGCGCGCGGTTCGGGTCGTCGCGGGTGGCTTCGGTTTCACGCATGTCGATGCCGTGCACCTTCTGCCTGGCGTACTCGACCGGGACCATGCTGAGCACGATCTTCCCGTGGGCGTGGCCGGCTTCGAGCTCCCGGTAGGCGTCCTGCACATTCGACAGCGGGTAGATCGCGGCGACCGGCATGACGATCTGCCGGTTGGCCACCAGGGCGGCGACCCGGGTCAGCGCCTGATTGTCGGCCGAGTCAAGGTTCGGCAGGACGTGGTCGCCGACGTGCTCAAGCTCCGTGTCGATGCCGTCGGGGGCGATCGCTGCCAGGCGTTCCTCAAGCCCCGGCCCGTATTCGACAGGAATCACTCCCCAGGAGCGCAGATAGTCGAAGCTGGCCGGGCTGGCCGTACCGATCACGGTGGCGCCGCGGAGCTTGGCGAGTTGCGCGGCGATGCTGCCGACGCCCCCGGCGGCCGCGTGCACGAGCACGGTCTTCCCGGGGCCGGGGTTGGCCGCCTGCACGGCGTCGACCGCGAGCGACGCCGCTACGTAGAGGCTCCCTGCCACCTCCCACGAAAGGTGTTCGGGTTTGCGAATCAGGTTGCCGGCCGGCACCACGACGTACCCGGATTGGGCTCCCTGCGTGATGTGCCCGAGAACGGAATCGTTCGGATTCCAGCCGGTGACGCCCGGCCCCACATCGGCGACAAAGCCGGCGAAGTCGCTTCCCTGTCCCACAGGGAAGCGAGCAGGTCGCTCGCTTGCGAAGCGGCCTTCCCGAATGCCGGTCTCGATTGGGTTCAGGCCAGCGGCCATGACCTCGACGACCACTTCGCCGGCGCCTGCGACGGGCTTGGCCACGTCGACCAGCTCGAGGACTTCAGGACCGCCATACCGGGAATACATCACTGCCTGCGCCATGACCCACCTCCGAGTCGCGCCTCTACGACCATTAACGCTGAGCCGCGCTCACTATTCCCCTTCCTGCCCCCGCGAGCCTGCAGTAGTTGGGTTTATTCGGGGCTCATAACCCCAACTACTGCGGGTTCGCGGAGGGGGCGGGGCGCGGGGTGGAGGGCTTGAGCTTGAGGGCGGCCTCGTAGAGGTCGCGCTTGCCGAGGCCCGTCGCCGCGGCGACGTCCGACGCCGCATCCTTCAAGCGGATGCCGCCCGCCACGAGCGCAAGCACCTCGGCGACGCCGGTGTCCAGGTCCACCACCCGGAGTTCAGCGCCGGCGACGATGACGACGATCTCGCCCTTCACTCCCCCGGCGGCCCACTCGGCCAGTTCGGTGGCCGTGCCGCGTTTGACCTCTTCATAGAATTTCGTGAGCTCGCGGCAGACCACGACCCGGCGATCCGCACCCAGCGTCGATGCGACATCCGCAAGCGACGCGGCCAGGCGGTTCGGCGACTCGAAGAACACCATGGTCCGACGCTCGCCGGCCAGCTCACGGAGGGCGCCGCGCCGGTCTCCGGGCTTGCGGGGCAGAAAGCCCTCGAACGTAAACCGGTCGGTGGGCAGTCCCGACACAGCCAGGGCGGTGAGGACGGCGCTCGGCCCGGGGAGCGCCGAGACCACCACGCCGGCGTTGATCGCGGCCTCGACCAGGTGGAAGCCCGGATCGGAGACGGTCGGCATCCCGGCGTCACTGAGCACCAGCAGGTTGGTGTCGCGGGCCAGCTCGACCAGTTCGGCGGCCTTGCCCCGCTCGTTGTGGTCGTGCAGGCTGATCAGTTGCGGCCGATTATCGATGCCGAGCGCCCTCAGCAGGTGCACGGTGACGCGGGTGTCCTCGGCGGCGATGACGGTGGCGGTGCCCAGCGCCTCGACCAGGCGCGCCGACGCATCCCCGAGGTTTCCAATCGGTGTCGCTGCCAGGATGATCATCCCCCCAGTCTCGCAGCCGGGGCCGGCTTCCCGCTCACTACGATGGTCTGGTGCTCGCTACTCGCCGCTGGGTCCGCTGGGCCGGGCCCCTCGCCGTTGTCGTGCTGGCGGCATGCGTGCGGCTCTGGAACCTCGGCTCGCCGCACACCCTCGTCTTCGACGAGACCTACTACGTCAAAGACGCGTGGACGCTGTTCCGCAACGGCTACGAGTCGGCGTGGCCCGACAAGCCCAACCCGCTGTTCGAGGCCGGGCAGACCAATATTTTCCTGAGCGACCCCTCATTCGTCGTGCACCCGCCGCTCGGCAAGTGGATGATCGCACTCGGCATGGCCGCGCTGGGCGCCGAGAACAGCTGGGGTTGGCGCGTTTCCACGGCACTCGTGGGTGTCCTCGCCGTCGTGCTGATCATGGTGATCGCGCGGAAGCTCTTCGGCTCGGCGCTGCTGGCCACGATCGCGGGATTCCTGATGGCCATCGACGGGCATGCCATCGTGATGTCCCGCGTGGCCCTGCTTGACAATTCGGTGATGTTCTTCGCCCTGCTCGGCTTCGGCGCCGTGCTGCTCGACCGGGACTGGCATGCGTCCCGGCTGGCGGCCTGGCTCGCCGCCCGCCGGGCGAGCGGGGATGATCCGGGCTGGGGGCCGACGCTGTGGTGGCGGCCCTGGCTGCTGGCGGCGGGCCTCGCCTTCGGCCTCTGCAGTTCGGTGAAGTGGTCGGGTTTCTACTTCCTCGCCGGTTTCGCCGTGTACGTCGTCGTCGTTGACGCCCTCGCCCGCCGCCGAGCGGGTGTTCCGTTCTGGATGAGCGCGGCCATCCTCAAGCAGGCGCCGGCGACGTTCCTCCTGATGGTCCCGATCGCCGCTGCCACGTTCCTGGCGTCGTGGACCGGCTGGTTCGTCACCGGCAACGGTTTCTATCGCGGCTGGGCGAACGAGCCCGGCGCCGCGTGGACCGGCCCGCTGGCCTGGGTGCCGCACACCCTGCAGAGCTTCTGGCACTACCAGGTGGCCATCTACAACTACCACGTCGGCGTCTCGACACCGCACCCCTACCAGGCGAACCCACTGACCTGGCTGCTGATGATCCGCCCGACCAGCATGTACTACCGCGGCACCGAACTCGGCCAGGGCGGCTGTGGATTCAACAGCTGCTCAGAGGCGATCACCTCGATCGGAAATCCGATCATCTGGTGGGCGGCCACAGCGGCCCTGCTGTACCTGGCCTACCGGCTCGCCCGCTACCGGGAATGGCAGGTCGGGCTGATCCTGATGGGCATCGCCGCCGGCTACCTGCCGTGGCTCCTGTACCTGCACCGCACCGTTTTCCAGTTCTACACGATCGCCTTCGAGCCCTACCTTCTGCTCGGGCTGACAGTGGTGATCGGGGTAATCCTCGGGCGGTGGGTGCCCGCCCGGCCGGTGACGACGATCGACACCGCACCGGATGCCGACGTCGACGCTGACACCGATTTCGATGCCGACGCCGACTTGGATGCCGTCGCCGACTGGACCGTTTCCGGTCTCCGGCTCAGCGGCACCCGGGTGGTGGTGATCTTCCTGGTTGTGGCCACGATCGTGAGCGCGTTCTTCTACCCGCTGTGGACGGGGATCCTGACGCCCTTCGCTTTCTGGCAACTGCATATTTGGCTTCCGAGCTGGCGATAGTGAGCTTGACATATTCCTTTTTCGGCATATGATCACTGGGAAACGCATGTGAATACACCCCGTTTCTTCAGTAACCGGCCGTAGTATGGCGAGCATCTGCTTCACGAGTAATTGCTCAATCCCTGGCTGAGAAGTCACACGGAAACTTCCGGAGGCTTCATGTCAGAAGTAATTTCTGCCGCCCCCACCGTTCGCATTGTCAAGACGCGTCGCGGCGGCGACACCAAGAACCCCACCACCGAGTATTCGGCCCTGCTGCACACCGTGCGCAACCTCGGCCTGCTCCGTCGGCGCACCGGGTTCTACTGGATGATGTTCGGCATCCTGACGCTCGCCACCGCCGGCGCCGTCACCGGCTTCATCCTGCTCGGCGAGAGCTGGTACCAGCTGCTCATCGCCGGGGCCCTCGGCATCATCCTCACCCAGTTCGCGTTCCTCGCCCATGAAGCCTCACACCGCCAGGTGTTCGAGTCGGGCAAGGCCAACGACGCCGCCGGCCGCGTGCTCGCCAACCTGTTCGTCGGCATCAGCTACTCCTGGTGGATGACCAAGCACAGCCGTCACCACGCCAACCCGAACGTCGTCGGCAAGGACCCCGACATCGACCCCGACGTCATCCGCTTCAACGAGAAGGACGCCTCCGAGGTCAACTGGATCACCTCGTTCATCACCCGGAAGCAGGGCTACCTGTTCTTCCCGCTGCTGACCCTCGAGGGCCTCAACCTGCACATGCACGGCTTCCGCACCGTGTTCGGCAAGGGCAAGGTCGACAAGCGCTGGCTCGAGATCACCATGCTGACCACGCGCATCGTGCTCTACGTCGCGGCGATCTTCTACTTCCTGCCGCTCGGCATGGCGTTCGCCTTCATCGGCGTGCAGCTGGCCGTGTTCGGCGTGTACATGGGCGCCTCGTTCGCCCCGAACCACAAAGGCATGCCGCAGCTGCCGCACGAGAGCAAGGTGGACTTCCTCCGCCGCCAGGTGCTCACCTCGCGCAACATCCGTGGCGGCACCGTCATGGACACCTTCATGGGGGGCCTCAACTACCAGGTCGAGCACCACCTGTTCCCGAACATGGCTCGCCCGCACCTGCGCAAGGCGCAGGAAGTCACCAAGGAATACTGCGAGACGAACAACATCCTCTACACCGAGACCGGGCTCCTGCAGTCCTACGGGATCGTCATCGACTACTTGAACAAGGTGGGCCTGGCCGCCCGCGACCCATTCGACTGCCCGATGACCCAGCGTTTCCGGGTACACACTTGATCTGAGCTTCAGTGAAGCGGATGCGTGGCCTTCTGGCCGCGCATCCGCTTGCGTTAAGAGCGCGCGCGTGCACCCGGGGGCAGCAGCGTGGCGCTTAGGCTGGACACCATGTGGCTGCCGGGCGTGAGCGTCGCGGCGGCGGCCGCGTTGGCGGCCTGGGGTATCCACGCGTTGTTCCCCGCGGTTCCGCTGCTCACCGCGGCGGTGGTGCTCGGCATCCTGGTGGCACAGCTCCCGGCCGCCCGCGCGGCGCTCACCGGCGTTTTGGCGTCTGGTCTCTCGGTGGCCTCCAAGCGGTTCATGCGGATCGGCATCGTACTGCTCGGGCTGAAGCTCAGCCTGGTCGACATCGCCGGGCTGGGCGCGGTGGCGATCGCCAGCACCGTGGCGATCGTGCTCCTCACTTTCGGGGGCACCTACTGGCTCGGCCGCTGGTTTCGCCTGCCGGGGCACCAGCCGCTCCTGATCGCAACCGGATTCTCGATCTGCGGCGCCTCGGCGATCGGCGCCATGAGCGGGGTGGTCAAGGCCAGGGACGAGGAAACCGCGACCCCGGTCGCGCTGGTCACCCTCTGCGGAACCCTCGCCATCGGAGTCTTGCCCGCGCTCTGGCATCCGCTGGGCCTGACCACCCTGCAGTTCGGTCACTGGGTCGGCGCCGGCGTCCACGATGTCGGGCAGGTGGTCGCGACCGCGCAGATCGCCGGCTCAGCCGCGTTGGCAGTCGCCGTCGTGGTCAAGCTCACTCGGGTGCTGATGCTGGCGCCGATCGTGTTCGGAGCATCCGTCGTCGAGCACCGGCGGAGCGCAGCCCGCCGGGTCGAGCGGGACCGGACCGGTCGCAACGGCCGCAACGGCCTGCTCGACCCTGACGCGGATGTCGTCACCAAGCGCCCGCCGATCGTTCCGCTGTTCGTGGCGGGATTCATTGTCGCTGTCGTGGTGCGCACCTCCCTTCCCGTACCTCCCGTTGTACTGCAGACCACCGACGCCGCGCAGACCGCGCTTCTGGCGATGGCACTGTTCGGGCTGGGCACGGCCGTGCGGCTCGGGGCGCTGCTGCGCACCGGTTGGCGCGCGCTCGTGGTCGGGCTGCTCTCATGGGTGCTCATTGCCGCGTTGGCTTTCGGCGCGGTTCAGCTCGCCTAGCGGCGGGACGGGACGGTCAGTGACTGCCGTCCACCAGCTTCAGCCCGACGATGCAGCCGACGAGTCCGAGGATGAGCAGCACTTTGATGAGCGAGGCCGGTTCACCGCCGAAGATCATGGCATAGGCCACCGTGAGCGCGGCGCCGATTCCGACCCAGACGGCGTACGCGGTTCCGGTCGGGATGTCGCGCATGGCGAAGGCGAGCCCGCCCATGCTGGCGATCAGCGCGACGCCGAAGACGACAGATGGCCACAGCTTCGTGAAGCCTTCGGATTTTCCGAGGGCGGTTGCCCAGACGGCCTCGAGCAGCCCGGACACAATGAGTACGATCCACGACATGAGTCACTCCCGTGGCCAGTCTTGTCGCGTTCCGGGTACTGATCCCTCGTCCGGGGCCGTGTGAGGCGGCCTACTGCAAGGGTACCGGTGCGTTCTGTGCAGGCGGTGGGCATCCGCTCAGGAGTCACTCGTGCGGAACACGCCACCCAAACGGCGCGGGGCACCCGCCCCGGCGGTAGCGCCGCGCCAATACGGGCGCGCCGGGCGCCGAAACGCGGGGCGCGCCACCCAAACGGCGGGCGGCGCCCGCCCCCGCGGTAGCACCGCGCCACGCCGGGGCCGCGCCAGAGCCGAGCGCAAGGCGTACCGCCGGGAGAGAGCCGTACCGCCCGGAGCCTGCCGTTACCGGCGGGTGAGCCAGCTTGGCGACCCGGCGCTGGGCGTGCGGGACAGCGCGAACAGCGCCTGGGCCGGACCGGCATCCGTCGCCAGGTCGGCCAGGATACGCCCGACGGCCGGCGTGAACTTGAACCCGTGGCCGCTGAAGCCGGCGCCGACCACGACCGGTCCGACCCGGTCGAGCACGAAGTTCTCGTCGGCGGTCGTGGTGTACGTGCAGCTGACCGGGGTGAGGGCGTCCGGGTCGGCGCCGGGCAGCCAGTCCCCCACGTAGCGTTGCAGGGCGGCCAGCTGAGCGGGCTCCGGCTGGAAGGTACGAGCGTCGGGGTCGGTAACCGGGCCGACACCGTGCCAGCCTGCCTTCACGCCCTGCCCCGGCGTGTACATGCCGTAGACGGGTGAATACCACCAGGAATAGCGCGGGTCGGCCGGGTCGAAGGAATGGTTGAAGCCCGGCCAGCCCGTGACGGCTTGCGCCGCGGCATCCGCGGACGGGTCGCGCAGCGCGAAGTGCGCAGGCTGCTCCTGGGTGACGACCAGGCGCGGCACCGGGAGCACGCCGGTCAGGAGCTTGCCGGTCCAGGCACCGACCGTGACCACGACCCGCTTGGCCTCCATCACCCCGGTCCCGGCCTCGTCCTCGGTGGTGAGGCGCACCCGGTCGTCACCGAGCACCTCGAGCCGCAGCACCCGCGCGCCGTGGCGAACCTCGGCCCCGGCCGCCGTCGCCGCGGCTTGCATGGCCGCCACCGACGCATCCGCATTCAACCGGCCGGCGTCCGGCGTGTACAGCACCCGACCGTCGAAGCGGATGCCCGGCCACCGCTCCCCCGCGAGCTCCGGGGTGACGAACGACGCCCCGAGCCCGGCTTCCAGCAGCGCCTCGGCGACGGCGTCGAACCCGGGGTTCGGACCGTGGTTGACGATGCCGACCTGGTACAGCAGCCGGGTGGCGGTCTCTGCTTCCAGGTCCCGCCAGAGTCGGAGCGACTCGGCGAGCATCGCCACGTAGGTGGGCTCGGAGTATGCGGTGTTGAAGTTCCGTGAGGCGCCATGCGAGGCGCCGTTGGCGTGGCCGGGCGCGAAACGCTCCAGCAGGGTGACGCTCAGGCCGCGCCGGGCCAGCTGCCAGGCCGTCGCCGAGCCCATTGCTCCGCCGCCGACAACCACCGTCTCCACCTGTTCCACCATGCGATCCATCCTGCCGCACCGACGGCATCCGCTCGCGCGTTGCGTGGTGTTACGCGGCGGCGCCCCGGGCACGACCGGGCACCGATAGCGTGGCTGTATGGCAGATCGCGAATATGGCTTCACCACGCGTGCAATTCACGCGGGCAACATCCCAGACCAGGTCACCGGGGCGCGGGCACTGCCGATCTACCAGTCGAGCGCGTTCGTCTTCGACGACACAGCGGATGCGGCCGCCCGCTTCGCCCTGCAGAAGTACGGGAACGTGTACTCGCGCCTGTCGAACCCCACCGTGGCCGCGTTCGAGGAGCGGATCGCGAGCCTCGAGGGCGGGCTCGGCGCCGTCGCCACCTCCAGCGGACTCTCCGCGCAGTACATCACCTTCGCCAGCCTCGCCGGGGCCGACGACCACATCGTCTCGAGCGCCCAGCTCTACGGTGGCTCGATCACCCAACTCGACGTGACGCTGCGCCGGTTCGGCGTCGACACCACCTTCGTGCAGAGCTCCGATCCGGCCGACTACGCCGCGGCGATCACCGACAAGACCAAGCTGCTCTTCGCCGAGACCGTGGCGAATCCGTCCGGCGAGGTCGCCGACATCGCCGGGCTCGCGGACGTGGCCCACGCCGCCGGCATCCCGCTGATCATCGATTCGACCATCGCCACGCCGTGGGGGAACCGCCCGTTCGAATGGGGCGCCGACGTGGTGATCCACTCGGCGACGAAGTTCCTCGGCGGTCACGGCACCACGCTCGGCGGCGTCGTCGTCGAGAGCGGCCGGTTCGACTGGCACAGCGACAAGTTCCCGCTGTTCGGCCAGCCCGTTCCGAGCTACGGCGGCCTGGAATGGTCGGGCAACTTCGGCGAGTACGCGTTCCTCACCCGGCTCCGCGCCGAGCAGTTGCGCGACATCGGGCCAACGCTGGCGCCGCATTCCGCGTTCCTGCTGGCGCAGGGCGTCGAGACCCTGCCGCTGCGGATGCGGGCGCACCTCGAGAACGCACGTGCCGTCGCCGAGTGGCTCGACGCAGACCCCCGGGTCGAGTACGTCAACTGGGCCGGGCTCCCCACCCACCAGCACTACGAGCGCGGCCTCAAGTACCTGCCGAAGGGCCCCGGTTCGGTGTTCACCTTCGGTGTGAAGGGCGGCCGTGACGCCGGTCGCACCTTCATCGAATCGGTCGACCTGGCCAGCCACCTCGCCAACATCGGCGACGCCAAGACGCTCGTGATCCACCCCGCCTCGACCACCCACGCCCAACTCACTGAGGAGCAGCTTGTCGCAGCGGGCGCCTTGCCCGGCCTGGTGCGGATTAGTGTTGGCATCGAAGACGTTGAAGACATCATCTACGATCTCGACCAGGCCCTCGACAAGGCCGCCGGAGGTGCGAAATGAGCGTGACTGACGTGCACGTGACAAACGCGGGAACGGATGCTGCGGCATCCGCTTCTGAGACCGTGCAGCTGGCCAACGGGCTCAGTTGCGACGTTCCCGCGGACTCGCCGCTCGCGAAGCTGCTGCGCACGCAGCGCACCTGGGTCGGCCCTGACGCCAAGGCGCGCCTGAAGCTGCTGCGCGAGGCGAAGTCGGTGGCGATCGTGGGCGCGTCGCCGAATCCGGCGCGCTCGAGCTACTTCGTCGGCACCTACCTGCAGCAGTCCAGCGACTACCGGGTGTACTTCGTGAACCCGAACGCCGACACCATCCTCGGCGAGAAGGCGTACCCCGACCTGGCGTCGCTGCCCGAGGTGCCGGACATCGTCGACGTGTTCCGCCGCGCCAGCGACATCCCGGCGGTGATCGACGATGTGGTGGCGATCGGTGCGCCCACTGTCTGGGTGCAACTGGGCATCTGGAACCAGGACGCGGCGGTCTACGGCGAATCGAAGGGCCTCACCGTGGTGATGGACCGGTGCATCAAGATCGAGCACGCCCGCTTCCACGGCGGGCTGCACCTCCTCGGCTTCGACACCGGGCAGATCACCGCGCGGAAGACCATTCGCTAGCCTCGCTTTCGCTCACCTCCCCCGCGAAAACGCACTTGTTGGGCTTATAAGCGCCTGATAACCCCAACAAGTGCAGGTTCGCGGGACGGGACCGCAGGATTCGCGCGGCTGGGGCAAGATAGCTGCGTATGCTTCGCCGTAGCATGGGGAACGTGACAGCATACGTCTCGGCTCTCGACCTGTTCTCGATCGGAATCGGTCCGTCCAGTTCCCACACGGTGGGTCCGATGCGGGCCGCCCTGGCGTTCGCCGAACACCTCGCCGACAGTGGTCGGCTGGCCGAGGTGCGACGGGTGAGCTGCTCGCTGTACGGGTCCCTCGGTTCCACGGGCCTCGGCCACGGCACCCCGGACGCGGTGCTGGCGGGACTCGCAGGCCTCCGGCCGGAGGCCTGCGACCCCGACGACGTGCGGGCCGCCTGGTCGGGACTCGCCGACGGCGCCACCCTCCTCCTTGCCGGCACCCACCGGATCCCGGTCAGCCGCGACGACGTCACGTTCGAGCCGCGCACCCGGCTGCCCGGCCACCCTAACGCCCTCACTCTCACCGCGTGGGGCGAGACGGATGCGCTCCCGCTGTTCGAAGAGACCTGGTACTCGATCGGTGGTGGCTTCATCCGCCGCGACGGAGACCCGGTCGTCGCGCCCACGCCCGCGGTCGCCCCGCCGATGCCGTACTCCTCGAGCGCGGAGATGCTGGCCCTCTGCGACATGACCGGCTTGGGCATTTGCGACATCGCCCGCGCCAACGAAGAAGCGGTCCACGGCGCTGAGGCCCTCGATGCCGGCCTCGACGCGATCTGGGACGCCATGCACTCCTGCGTGGACGCCGGCCTGCAGGGCGGCGGGATCCTGCCCGGCGGCCTTAAAGTCAAACGCCGTGCGGCGTCGATCCGGGCGCAGCTCGAGGAGTACGACAGCCTGCCGCTGCGGGAACGCGACACCTCCACCGAATGGCTGCACGCCTTCGCCCTGGCCGTCAACGAAGAGAACGCGTCAGGCGGGCGGGTCGTCACCGCTCCCACCAACGGCGCTGCCGGGATCATCCCCGCGGTCGGCCACTACTACCTGCGCTTCGTCCCCGGGGCTGATGCCGCGGGCATCCGCCGATACCTGCTCACCGCCGCGGCAATCGGTTCCCTGGTCAAGGCCAACGCCTCGATCTCCGGTGCGGAGGGGGGCTGCCAGGCCGAGGTCGGGTCGGCCTGCGCGATGGCGTCCGGCGCCCTGTGCGCCGTCCTCGGCGGCACTCCGCGGCAGGTGGAGAACGCGGCGGAGATCGCGATGGAACACCATCTTGGGCTCACCTGCGACCCGGTCGGCGGATTGGTGCAGGTGCCGTGCATCGAGCGGAACGCGATTGCCTCGTCGACGGCGGTGTCGGCGGCCCGGCTCGCGCTGCACGGCGACGGCACCCACCTGGTCTCGCTCGACGCCGTGATCGAGACGATGCGGCAGACCGGCATCGACATGATGACGAAGTACAAGGAAACCAGCGAAGGCGGCCTGGCGGTCAACGTCATCGAGTGCTGAGTGCGGCTGGCGGGCGACGGATGCCGGCAGGTGCGGTCCCGGAGTTCGTCCCCTAAGCTGGCGACGGTCTGCGCCAGTGCGCGTCCATGTCGCGTCTCATCATGTCGCGTCTCATCATGAGGACTGTTCGGGGGAACCATCATCGTTGCATCTGGATTCATGCGCCACGGCCTGGCTGTTGCCGTGGCATCCGCTTGTGTCGTGGGGTTGGTGGGGTGCGCCGGCGCGCCATCCCCGGTCGTGACGGTCACGGTCTCGCCGGCACCCACAGCGACGCCGACGCCGACGCCCACGCCGACCCCGACGCCCGCACCCACACCGCCGCCGCAGGCTGAGGAGCCGCCGCTGGTGCCGAACCCCCCGGTCGGTCAAGTGGTTCCGAACGCACCCGCACCGCTCGTGGAACCCGGACCCGCCACCGACCTCGGCTCGACCGTGGGCGCCAGGGGCAGCACCACCAGCGCCGGAGGCAACCTGATGACCTACACCGTCGTCGAAGGCGACACGTTCTTCGACATCGCGCAACGGTTCGACGTTCCGGTGCAGCAGTTCCTGCACATGAATCCCTCCGTGCCCGGGCTCGGCGAGGACATCTACATCAACCAGGTCATCAACCTGGACTGGACCACCAAGCGCTAGCCCGGGGGTTCCCGCAGTGCCGCCCGCGCCAACGCTCAGTGGTTCGCAGGCGTGCCCCTCAGTGGTTCGCCGGCGAGCGGGCCAGGAACACAGCCTCGGTACGCGACGACGCCCCGAGTTTCCGCAGGATCGCCGACACGTGCACGCTCGCGGTCTTCGCACTGATGAAAAGTTGCTCGCCGATCTGCCGATTGCTCAGCCCCTGCGCGATCAGTTCGAGTACCTGGCGTTCGCGGGTGGTGAGATCCGGCGCTTCGGCGGTGCGACGGTGCGCCGCCGCACCGCCCTCGAGCACCAGGCCGGCCCGGGACGCCACCCGCGCCAGCGCGTGCGTCACCAGTCCGGCCCCGATCTCGGTCGCCTGAACGGATGCCGCCCGCAGGGTCTCCAGCGCCGCCTGGCGTTCCCCCACCTCGATCTGCGCGATGCCGAGCCGGAGCTGGGCGTAAGGCAGAAGGTAGACCGGCGACGCGGACCGGCGGATCTCGTCCACGGCCTCCTGCCAGGCGGTGGGGTCGGTTCCGGTGCCGCGTGGACCGCCGAGCTCCGCCTCGAACAGCCCATTCCAGAGCGGGAACGTCGGCCAGAACGAGTCGTGGGCGAGCACCTCCCGAAGCTGCCGTTCAGCGAGGTCGAAATCGGACGCGGAACTCGACCCGGAGCCGGGTTCCGCCCGAGTGCCCTGGTCGGCCCGGGTGCCCGGTTCGGCCAGGCCGACGTCGCCGGCCTCCGCCGCCCGGCGGGCCGCCAACACACGGGCTGCAAGTGCGGCCAGCGGCAGGTCGTAGCCCGGGAGCTGCCGGGACTCCGGAGACAGGAGAACGCTGGCCTCCGCCCACGCCCGGTCGAGGTCACCGCAGGCGAGGGCGATTTCTCCGGCCATCTGCGCGGTGCCGAGACGCGTCTGCATTTCGACCTCGGAGAGGTTGGACATCATCGACCGCACAGCGCGCAATTGCTGCGCAGCGGCCTCTGAGTCGCCCCGCCAGAGGATCGAACGCAGCCGGGCGCGGTGCATGTACACCGCGAAAGCCAGCGGCGGGTCCAGATCGAGGCCGCGTTGAATCAATGTGTCGGCGCGGTCCCACTCGCCCAACGCGAACAGCGGGTCGACGGCGTTGGACGCGAGAATGACGCCGGAGCTGCGCTCGAGACCGAGTTCCCGCGCACGCACGAGCCCGCGCTCCGCCACTGTCACCGCCTCGCGGTAGCGGCCCAGCAGGTGGAGCATGTCCGAATAGTTCACCCGATAGCGGAGCAACGCCGAACCGTCACCCTCCGCCAGTTGCCGGGCGCGTTCCAGCTGCGCCATGCCGTGATCAACCTGGCCGCGGTTGATGGAGGCAATCCCGATCATGTTCGCGGCCACAGACGAGTACCGTGCGGAGCCCACCCGCTGGGCCTCGGCCAGTCCCTCCTCGCCGAACGCGATTGCTTCCGCCGGGCGTGCCTCGATCATGAATCGGGCGGCCAGGCCGGTGAGGATCGTTGAGCGAAGGTCACCGGGCGAGCCCTCAGGAACGAGGGCGAGTGCCTCCTTCAGGAGTTCGATCGAACCCAGCGAGCCGGAGGTGGCGAGGTAGTAGGCCTTGTCGCGGAGAAGCCGCGCGTAGCGGAAGCCGTCATCGGGTGGGCACTCCGCCAGCGCCTGGTTGACCATGGCGAGCGACCGCTCACCTTTGCCCGCGTTCCGGAGCGCGGAGGCGGTCTGGCCCATCAGGTCGATTTTGGTGCGCGTGGCGACGTGGTCGGGATGCGGCACCTGGTCCCAGAGTTCCAGCGCCCGCTCGCCCATTTGCGCGGCGGTGCTGTACGCATACGACGCCTTCGCCTCGGCCATCGCCGTCAGCGACGCAGGAAAGGCCCGGCTCACATTGTGGGCTGCGGTCCAGTGGTATGCGATCTCGACGGCCACCCGCCGGTCCTGTGGAAGCGCTTCGAGCGCCTCGGCGAAGCGGGTGTGGAACCGAGTGCGCTCACCCGGGAGCAGGTCAGCCTGGATCGCCTCCCGCACCAGCGCGTGCCGGAATGCGTAACTGTCCACGTCGGCCACCAGCACGTTCGCGAGCACAGCCTCGCGGGCGCCCACATCCAGGGCGTCGGCGTCTCCCTCGAACACCACGCTGAGAAGGTCGTGCCGCACGCGGACTCCGCCGGCGGAGATGAGCCGCAACAGGTGCTGGGTGGGCGGGCTCAACCGTTCGTAGCGGGCCAGAAGCAACTCCCGGAGGGTCTCGGGAAGCACCCCGCCGTCGTCGCAGTCGTCAATGCCAAGCAACTCCTCCACGAAGAACGGCACACCTTCGCTGCGCTCGAATACGCTCTCGAACGCCTCGGCGCCGGGCGGCGAACCGAGAATCGCCTGCGCCTGTCGCAGCACCTGGGCGCGAGTCAGCCGGCCCAGCTCGGAGCGCACGATGCGCCGGCTGCGTTCGAGTTCGCTGAGGAACCCGCGCAACGGGTGCCCTCGGGGCACGTCGTCGCTGCGGTAGCTCAGCACGAACATCATGCGACCCCGGGTGACGACCTTCAGCAGGAATCGCAACAGGTTGAGGGTGGCGCCGTCTGCCCAGTGCAGGTCTTCGATCACGACCAGGAGCGGTGTCTGCCGGGAGAAGTTTTCCAGGAGCACCGCCACCACCTCATGGAGGTGGTTGAGGCCGGTCTCCTGCACCGGTGTTCCCGCGGCCGGCTCAGGAAATCCGGTTGCCTCGCTCAGCGCCGCCTCTTTCAACGCCGCCTCTTTCAACGCCGCCTCTTTCAACTCAGGAAGCAGCGCCCACAACGCCGCGCGGCCGGGACCGGCCGCCCGATTGACTGCTTCCGCGCCCATGACTGAAACCAAGTCGCGAAGCACGCCCATGATCGGCGCGTACGGCGCTCCGACCGTCCCCAGGTCGACGCATTGACCGACCAGGGCGAGCACCCGGTCACGGGTCTCGGCTTGAAATTCCTCGAGCAGGCGCGACTTGCCGATACCGGCCTCGCCCGCGATGACAACGCACCGCTGAATCCCGAGCAGGCTGTCAGCGAGCACGGCGTGGAGGTCGGCCAGGTCGCTTTCACGGCCGATCATTGCTGCGCTCGACGCGGATGATTTCACTACTTCATCGTCCCACGGGCCACCGACAATGACCCCATGGGATCCCACGCCGCGACCGCCGCCGGCTGCTGCCCGAACCGGTGTGACCGGGTGGCTCAGCGGCGGCCGGCTCACCGCTGAGCGGGCTCCTGCTCGGCGCCATCCCGGGACCCGGCCAGCAGGGACCGGAGCCGCGCGACCTGGCCGGCCCACGGCATCCGCCCTGCGTGCCCGTCGCGTGACCGGCGATCAGCGTGGGAGACGTCCGTGGCGGGCGCGATCGCCGTCGCCCGCGTCGCAGCCCGCCACTCGTCGGCTCGCTCCCGCGCGATCCGACGGCGTT
This sequence comes from Glaciibacter sp. 2TAF33, assembly GCF_052114945.1. Classification (NCBI taxonomy): domain Bacteria; kingdom Bacillati; phylum Actinomycetota; class Actinomycetes; order Micrococcales; family Microbacteriaceae; genus Glaciibacter; species Glaciibacter sp. 2TAF33. The sequence goes on along the minus strand of NZ_JBFRFS010000007.1, from coordinate 64,109 downwards.
CCAGGTCACGCTCGAACTCGCGCTCGGTCTGCTGCTGAATGATGCTGACTACATAGTCCGTCGTGTACTGCATGATGTCCTTCTCCTGTGAACCTTCGATGTCTCCATCGTGGTTTCTAAGGAGGGGCGGCAGCATGGGGCCAATGCCCTATTTATCGGACGGGAACGGCTTAGGTGCGCCCGAATTCGCGGTGCACCTGCTCGATGATCTCGACCACGCGCAGTGAGTCGCGAGGGTCGACCGGCAGGTCGGCGCCGCGCAGGATCGCGTCCGCCAGGCCGGAGTAGAACCTGTCGTAGCTCCCGCGTTCGGCGGGAACCGGCGTGAGCGAGCCGTCGATTCCAAGGTTCCCCCACGCGGATTCGGGTTCGACACCATAGTCCGGGTCGCTCGGCAGGGCGCCCCCGGCCAAGGCCGCCTCCTGCCCGTCAAACCCCCACTTGGTGTAGGCGGAGTCCGAGCCGAGCACCCGGAACCGCGGCCCTGGCTGGGCGGCAAGGGTGTTCATCCACAGGTGCGAGCGCACGCCCGAGGCGTGGCGGAGCGCCACGAACACGTCATCGTCGGCGCCGCCGCCTGATCGCCGGGTCTCGACCTCGGCATCCAGGCTCTCGACCGGGCCGAACAGCTGCAGGGCCTGGTCGATCAGGTGGGCCCCGAAGTCGAACAGCGTTCCTCCGGCTTCGGCGACCGTCGCCTCGGCCTTCCAGGCCTTGGTCTGCACCGGCTTCCACACCTCGAACCGGGATTCGAAGCGGCGCACGTCGCCTAGGGCGCCATCGCCGATCAGTTTCCGCAGGGTGAGGAAGTCGGCGTCCCATCGGCGGTTCTGGAAGACGGTCAGCGGCAGGCGCATCCGCTCTGCCTTCTCGATCAACGCACGCGCGGCGTCCGCCGTGGCGGCGAAGGGCTTGTCCACCACGACGGCCACGCCTGCATCGAGGGCGGCGTCGGCGAGGTCGGCGTGGCTCACCGGCGGAGTCGCGACGATGACGAGGTCGAGGTCGGAGGCCGCGGCGAGCAGGTCCTCGGCCGTCGCCACCACGCGCGCGCCCGGGTGCTGGGCGGCGGCCTGCCCCTGTCGGTCGGGGTTCCCGGTGGCGATCACGTCGAGCGAGTAGTCGGGATCGGCCGCGAGGAACGGCGCGTGGAATACCCGGCCGGCCAGGCCGAAACCGATCAGGCCGGTGCGGATCGGGGACTGGGTAGTTGACTCACTCATCCACTCACTTTATCCGCCGACCGGCAGCGCAGTCGGGGCGGGCCGGTGATCACGAGCGGATGCCCCGGCCCCGAATGTCGGTCGGCGTGCGTATCGTTGTCAGTGATGCCAGACAACGCGACCCCCGACGATTCCGAACACTGGCTCAGCGACGCTGAACGCCGCAGGCTGAGTCGTGCACAGAACGACCGGGCGCTCGTGGCATCCCTGGCGTTCACCGGGCTCGTGGCGTCGTTCATGATGACGCTGGTCACTCCGTTGCTTCCCGAGTTGCCCGGCCTGCTCGGCGTCTCCACCGCGGATTCGCTCTGGGTGGTCACGGCCACACTGCTCGCGGCAGCGGTCGCGACCCCGATCGGCGGCAGCCTCGGCGACCTGTACGGGAAGAGGCGGATGCTGCTCGTCCTGCTGGGCAGCCTGATCATCGGTTCCGTGATCGCGGCCTTCTCGTCGAGCCTGATCCCCCTGGTGATCGGGCGCTCCCTGCAAGGCGCGGGTCTCGGTGTGATCGCCCTCGGCATCAGCATCCTCCGCGACGTCCTGCACCGGGACAAGCTCGGAAAGGCGGTGGCCCTGGTCAGCGCGACACTGGGCATCGGCGGTGCCGTCGGGCTGCCGATCTCGGCCCTCATCTCGCAGTACCTCGACTGGCACTTCCTGTTCTGGGTGTCTGGCGCTCTCGGCGCGATCGGATTCATTCTGGTGCTCACCCTGGTCCCGGTGAGCACCCTCCGCAGTGCCGGACGCTTCGACTACGCCGGCGCCGCTGGATTCGCGGTCGGCCTGGTCGGCATCCTGCTCGCGGTGTCCAAGGGCAACGAGTGGGGCTGGACCAGCCCGCTCACCCTGGGGGTGGGTCTCGGCGGCGTCATCGTCCTCGGACTGTGGGCGTTGTTCGAACTGCGCATCACGCATCCGCTGATCGACCTGCGGGTGGCGACGCGTCGCAGCGTGCTCTTGACGAACCTGGCGTCGGTGACCGTCGGCTTCGCCTTCTTCGCCACCGCGGTCGCCCTGCCGCTCCTGCTCGAAGCGCCGGTCGACACCGGGGTGGGGCTGGGCCAGAGCATGCTGGTCGCGAGTCTCTGCCTGATGCCCAGCGGCCTGGTGATGTGGGCGCTGTCGGGCACCGCAGCCCGGCTCACGGCCCGCCGCGGCGCACGCACCAGCCTGCTGCTCGGAATCGTCATCATCGCCATCGGTTATGCCGTCGCGGTGGGCCTGATGACCGAGGTCTGGCACACCGTGCTGGTGGCAACGCTGGTCGGGTTCGGCGTGGGATTCGCCTACGCGGCGATGCCGACGCTGATCATGGCGGCGGTCCCCTCCAGCGAGACCGCAGCATCGAACGGCCTGAACTCGGTGATGCGCACCCTGGGATCCACCGCGGCGAGCGCCGTGATCGGCCTGATCCTGGCCGGGAATGTCGTCACAGTCGGCGGGGTGACCACGCCAACGGCGTCCGCCTTCCAACTCTGCTTCGCCGTCTGTGCCGCCGCGGCGATCATCGGCGCAGTGCTCACGCTGCTGCTGCCGCGCCGCCAGCCGCAGTACAAGACGGCGAGCCTGCCCGTCCAGTCCTGACCGCCGCGCTCATCGAGTGCCGGCTAAAGCCGGTTCACCGCGGTCACCTGCAGCACCGCCTCGCCGGCCTCGTCCGACGCGGCCAGATCGACCGTGGCGCTGATGCCCCAGTCGTGGTCGCCGGCCGGGTCGTCGAAGATCTGGCGAGCGGTCCAGACGGATGCCCCCTCATCCAGGATGAGGAGGCCCGAGCCGCGCGCATCCGCTCCGGTGAGCACCTGGTCATGTTCGGCGAAATAGCCGTCCATGGCATCCGCCCACGCACCGGCGTCGAAACCGGACCCCGCGTCCAGTTCGCCGAGGGCGTCGTACTGCTCGAGGGCGGCCAGCTGCACCCGGCGGAACAGTTCGTTCCGCACCAGGACCCGGAAGGCACGCACGTTCGTGGTGAGCCGCTTCGGCGCGGGCGGCAGCACCGCATGCGCACCGGCCTCGTGCGCGGCGAGGTCGGGGTGGATCATCTCCTCCCACTCGTCGAGGAGGCTGGAGTCCACCTGCCGCACCAGCTCGCCGAGCCACTCGATCAGGTCGAGCAGGTCCTCGGTCTTCGCCTCGTCGGGAATGGTCTGCCTTGCGGCCCTATACGCATCGGAGAGGTACCGCAGCACCACGCCCTCGCTCCGGGCCAGCTTGTAGAACGCTATGAACTCGCCGAACGACATCGCCCGTTCGTACATGTCCCGCACCACCGACTTCGGCCGCAGCTCGAAATCGGCGATCCAGGGCTGCGAGAGCTTGTAGGTGTTGAACGCGTAGGTCAGAAGCTCGTCGAGCGGCTTGGGATGCGTGACCTCCTCGAGCAGGGTCATCCGCTCGTCGTATTCGATCCCGTCGCGTTTCATCGCCGCGACGGCCTCACCCCTTGCCAGGAACTGCTGACCGCTCAGCACCGGGCGGGGGTCGTCCAGGGTGGCTTCGACGATGGAGATCATGTCGAGCGCGTAGGCGCCGGTGCCTGGGCCTGTCGAAGGGTCGGTCCCTGGGCCTGTGGAAGGGCCGGGGTCGAGCAGCTCGAACGCGGCGAGCGCGAACGGCGACAGCGGCTGGTTGAGCGCGAAGTTGGGCTGCAGGTCGACGGTCAAGCGGATGCGATCTGCCTGCCCGGGAACCGGCGTCTGTTCCACGATCCCCGCCTCGCGCAAGGTCTTGTAGATGCCGAGGGCGCGCCGGGCCAGCGCGAGCTGGCGCTTCCACGGTTCGTGGTTGTCGAAGACCAGCGCGTGCGCGTTGGCGTAGGCATCGGAGTGCGCCGACCCCGAGCCGCGCGCGATCAGGTTGATCAGCATCGCGCTGGTCATCTGCATGCTCGAGGTCAGGGTCTCCGGTTCGGCCTCGACCAGGCGCCGGAACGACGGCTCGCCCCAGGACACGAAGCCCTCCGGCGCCTTCTTGCGGATGATCTTGCGCTTCTTCTTCGCGTCGTCGCCGGCCTTCTCGATCGCCTTGAGGTTGTCGGTCTCGTGTTCGGGGGCCTGCACCACCACGGTGCCGGCGGTGTCGTAGCCGGCCCGGCCGGCGCGGCCGGCGATCTGGTGGAACTCCCGGGCGTTCAGCTGCCGCATTTTGGTGCCGTCGTATTTCGTGAGCGCGGTCAGCAGCACGGTGCGGATCGGCACGTTGATTCCGACGCCGAGGGTGTCGGTGCCGCAGATCACCCGGAGCAGGCCGCGCTGGGCCAGCTGCTCCACCAGCCGGCGGTATTTCGGCAGCATCCCGGCGTGGTGCACCCCGATCCCCATCCGGATCAGCCGGGACAGGGTCTTGCCGAAGCTGGTGGTGAACCGGAATTCGCCGATCAGCGCGGCGATCGCGTCGCGCTGCTCCCGGGTGGCGACCTTGGCGCTGGCGAGCGCCTGCGCTCGCTCCAGCGCGGCGGCCTGCGAGAAGTGGACGATGTAGACGGGGGCCTGGCCGGTGTTCAGCAGTTCCTCGACCGTCTCGTGCACCGGCGTGGTCTCGTAGTAATAGTGGAGGGGAACCGGCCGTTCCACGCCCGTGACGACGGCAGTCGGCCGTTCGGTGCGGCGGGTGAGGTCGTCGGCGATCGAGGTGACGTCTCCGAGCGTGGCGGACATCAGCACGAACTGCACGCGCGGCAACCCGAGCAGCGGCACCTGCCAGGCCCAGCCGCGATCCGGGTCGGAATAGAAGTGGAACTCGTCCATCACCACCAGGTCGACCGGGGTGTCCTCGCCGTTCCGGAGCGTGAGGTTGGCAAGGATCTCGGCGGTGCAACAGATGATCGGGGCGTCGGAGTTCACCGAGGAGTCGCCGGTCATCATGCCCACGTTCTCGGCGCCGAAGGTCTCGACCAGGGCGAAGAATTTCTCGCTCACCAGCGCCTTGATCGGCGCGGTGTAGAAGCTGCGCTTGCCCGCGGAGAGCGCAGCGAAATGCGCTCCGACGGCGACCAGCGACTTCCCGGTGCCGGTTGGAGTGGAGAGGATCAGGTTGGCGCCGGAGACGATCTCGATCAGCGCCTCCTCCTGCGCCGGGTAGAGCTGCAGGCCCTGCCGGCCCGCCCACAGCTCGAACGCCTCGAACAGCACGTCGGGATCGGTGACGTGCGGGAGCGCTTCAAGTGATGGCATGGTCCTTTGATCCTGCCTTATCCCAGTGACAGCCGGATGCCCCGGGCGTAGTGTCGGAGGCGGCCGCGCGTGACAGGGCCTGCATGAAGGAGGAATCTGATGGGTTTCGACCAGTACCACGAGCCGGCCGACGAGCTCTCGGCCGAGACCCGCACCTTCGCACGCATGTGCGCCAATCTCACGGAGGAGGCGGAGGCGATCGGCTGGTACGAGCAGCGGATGTCGCTCGAGCCGGATGAGACGTCGAAGGCGATCATGGCCGACTCCCTCGGCGAGGAGTTCAAACACTTCAGCATGGACCTGGAGTTCCTGCTGCGGAAGAAGCCGCTGTGGCGTGAAACCGCCCGGGGCATCCTCTTCCAGGACGGTGACATCGTCGAGAACGGCGAGGCGGCGGAGGCGGCCGCCGGGTCCGGCTGTGGTTCCGGCGGTGCGGCGGATGCCGGCGGCTCGGTTTCGGCGTCGTCGCTCGGCATCGGCAGCTTGAAGGGAAAGGGGCTGTGACCATGGACCACCTGCTGCGCGGACACGCGCCGGTCTCCGACGCGGGATGGGCGCTCCTCGACGGCGAGGCGAAACAACGGCTGGTCGCGGCGCTCGGCGCACGCAAACTCGTCGACTTCGCCGGGCCGTTCGGCTGGACCTATTCGGCCACGAACCTGGGCCGCACCGAACCTGTGCTGCACACACCGGTGGACTCGGTGAAGGCCCGCCGCCGCGTGGTGCTGCCGGTCACCGAGGTGCGCGCCGAGTTCACCGTCTCCCGCTCCGAACTGCTCGACTTCGACCGCGGCGCTGCCGACACCAACCTCGACGACCTCGACGATGCGGCCATGTTGATGGCGCGCACGGAGAACGTCGCCGTCTTCCACGGCTGGCAGGCGGCCGGGATCACCGGCATCACCGAGGCGTCCCCGCATGAGTCGGTGCCGCGGGTGACAGACTTCAACGACTACCCGCGGCGGGTGGCGAAGGCCGTTGAGGTGCTGCTGGCCAGTGGAGTGAGCGGACCGTACGGGCTGGCCGTCGGGCCGGCCGACTACACCGCCATCATCGAGACCGCCGAGCACGGCGGTTACCCTCTGTTCGACCACCTGCGGAAGATTCTCGACGGGCCGATCGTCTGGGCACCGGGGGTGCGCGGCGGGGTGGTGCTCAGCCTCCGGGGCGGTGACTTCCTGTTCGAGTCCGGCGAGGACCTCTCGGTCGGCTACGACTACCACGACGGCGAAGACGTGCACTTGTACCTCGAGCAGAGCTTCAGCTTCCGTGTCGCCACGCCCGAGGCGGCGATCGCCTTGTCCGCCGAGTAGCCGCACCCACGCGTCTACGTCGTTCCCCGTTGGCCTCGGTGCACAACTCCTGCAAAACGTGGCGGCGGTGCACCCCGCTCCGGAAATCACGCAGCCTGTCGCTGTCGTGGCTGCGGATTGCAGGAGTTATGAGCACGCGGTGCGCGGCACGCCGTTGCAGGCGGCGGCCCTCCACGAGCAGCGGGGACGCTTCTGCCTCAACCCGTGTCGACTGCGTAGCTCCCGGCCGCGACCGCGAGTGACCCGGCCGCTCGGTGCATAACTCCTGCAAAACATAGCCGTCGGTGCACCCTGCCCCCGGAATCACGCAGCCTGTCGCTGTCGTAGCCGCAGATTGCAGGAGTTGTGAACTTTTTCGACCCAGGCATGACACGTCGCAGTCCGGCGAGTTGGTACAGGGGCGGCTGGGTCGGGGTCGGGCGAACCCAGACCCCGGCCGGTCATCGCTGGCTGCTGCGGATGAAAGACTGGACACATGACGATCATCGCTGCCGCGGACGGCTCCGCCCTGGGAAACCCCGGCCCGGCCGGATGGGCGTGGTACGTCAACGACTCCTGCTGGGCGGCCGGCGGCTGGCCTCACGCCACGAACAACCAGGGCGAGCTGAAGGCCGTGCTCGAGCTGTTCACGGCGACGGCTCACCTGGATGAGGACCTCCTGGTGCTCTGCGACAGCCAGTACGTGATCAACTCGGTCACCAAGTGGATGCCGGGCTGGAAGAAGAAGGGCTGGCGAAAAGGCGACGGCAAACCGGTGCTGAACCTCGAGCTGCTCAAGGAGATCGACGACGCACTGGTCGGTCGCCGCTACAAGTTCGAGTGGGTCAAGGGACACGCCAACCATCCCCTGAATGAAGCAGCGGATGCCCGCGCCCGTGCGGCGGCCGAAGCCTTCCAGCGCCGCGCTCCGGTCCCCTCCGGACCGGGCTGGGTTCGCGCCGGCGATGCTGCGCGCGCAGCCCAGGCAGCCGCCAAGGCCCCCGCGGCCCGGGGAGCAGCGACAACCCCGGCGCCCGCGGCGCGCACCCCGACCGCGACCGTCAGCCAACCTGAGTTGTTCATGTTCGATGACGACGCACCCGCTGCTCGTGATCACACGGTCACCCTCACGCTCAGCGACGACGAGCACGCCAGGCTGCTGCAACGCGCCCGCGTGCGCGGTGTGAGCGTCGAAGACCTGCTGCGTGCTCTGATCTGAGGGTCGTGAACGGATGCCTAGCTCGTTGATTCTGGACCTCCTGCTGCTGTTGCTGCTGCTCGGCTGCGTCATCTCGGGCTACCGCAGCGGCCTGCTCCGGAGCCTGTCGGTGATCGTCGGTGTGGTCCTCGGCGGGATCGCCGCGTACTTCGTGGTGCCGCTCGTCGGTGGATGGGTGACCGCACCGGAATGGCGCACCGCTGCGACGCTGGGCGCGGCGGTGGTACTCGTGCTGGCCGGCCTGTCGCTCGGTGAGACGGTCGGCCACGTCGTGCGGCGGCGCACCAGTCGCAGCCGGCTGAAGCTACTCGATCGAGTGCTCGGCGCCGTGGTCACGGCCGTCGCGGCCGCACTCGTGACGTCGATGCTGGCGTTCAGCGTCGGAACGCTGGGGATTCCGTTCCTCTCGTCGGCGATCGCCTCCTCGCGTGTGATCGGCACGATCGATGCGCTCACACCGGATCCGGCGCAGAAGTTCCTCGCCCAGCTGCGTTCGGTGGCGATCGAGGAGGGGCTCCCGCAGATCGTCGACGCGTTCAACGGCCCGAGCCCGGAGATTCCGAGCGTCGTCACCGGCAGCCCGGCGCTGGACGTCGCGGCCCGCTCGGTGGTGCGGATCACCGGCAACGCGTACGCCTGCGGGCAGAACCAGTCCGGCAGCGGATTCGTGGTCGCCCCGGGCCGGGTCGTCACGAACGCCCACGTCGTCGCGGGAGTGAGCGCGCCGGTCGTGGAGTCGCCCGGCGGCGACGCCGTGCAGGGCAAGGTGGTGTACTTCGACCCGGTCGACGACCTCGCGGTGATCGCCGTCGACCGGCTGTCCGCTGCCCCGCTGCAACTCACGACCAACCTTGCCCCGGGCACCAACGCCGTCAGCGACGGCTACCCGTTCGGCGGACCGTTCGACTCGGGGCCCGCGCAGGTGATTTCCGTCAGCAGCCAGGGCGTCGCCGACATCTACGGCCAGAATCCCACCCCGCGGCAGGTGTACACGCTGGCAGCGGATGTGCAGCACGGCGAGTCCGGCGGTCCGCTCCTCAGCGAGGCCGGCCAGGTGGCCGGGGTCGTCTTCGCGAAGTCCGCGAACACGGCGAATGTCGGCTACGCCCTCGGGATGGACGAGGTGCAGCCGGTGGCCGCCCGGGCCGCGGCCCTGAACGCCGAGGTCTCATCCGGGAGTTGCGTCCGAGGGTAGGCATCCGCTTTCACGTTCCCGCCGAGGTCTCCCTCCCTTCGCCGAAAACGCACTTGTTGGGGTTATCCGGCGCTCATAACCCCAACAAGTGCAGGTTCGCGGAGGGCGGGACGGACGGGCGGACGGACGGGGGGAGGGCGCCTCAGGACGACTGCGCAGCGTCGTGCGCCCACCCCGCGGCGACCAGCGCGGCCGCACCCTCGCGCAGTCCGCGACGCCAGAGCGTCCAGTCGTGGCCACCGCCGTAGACGCGGAATTCCGCCGTCACCCCTGGCACGCGTTTCGCCCGGTTGTACAACGTGGCGGCCTCGTAGTCGAGGTCGTGCCTGGCGTTCCCGGCGCGGTTCGCGTACTCCTGGTCGCCGACGGCGATGAACATCCGAAGCGGCAACCGCGGGTCGAAAGCCGCGAATCCGGCCGGATAGCTCAGCGCCCGATACCGTTCCGGCTCGAACCGGCTCGCGCCCACGCCGTACCCGCCGAACTCCCGCGCCGACGATCCCTCCGGCGGCACCGGCACGTACAGGGCCGGGCTCAGCAGCAAGGCGGCCGAGAACAGCTCCTGGTGGGCGAGCGCGTACCGGAGCGCTCCGGCCCCGCCCATCGAATTACCACCGACGCCCCGCGCCGACCGGTCGGTGACCGTACGGAACCGGCCGTCGACGAACCGCACCAGATCCGATGTCAACGCCGTCTCCACCGCCACCCCGGGCGCGGGTGGCCCGGTGTACAGCGAGTCCACGTAGTACCCGCCGCGGTCGTTCCACGGCGCGTCCGGCATCACCACGATCAGCGGCGGGACCACACCCTCGCCGATGAGTTCGTCGAAGTCGCCGCGGAGCGCGCTCCAGTCCGCCTCCGACCCGCCGCGACCATGCAGCAGATAGAGCGACGGATGCCGTCCCTCGCCGCCGTCATACCCCGGCGGCAGGTAGATGGTGCAGTCGATGGTCCCGGCCACCGCGGCGCTCGGCGCCGATTCCCTCACCAGCCGGCCGCGGGCGGTCATCGTTCCGGTGCCTCCGATTCCGCGGGTGGCCGGGTCGGCAGCCCGCTGGCTTCCGCGAGCGCCAGGGTCGACCGCGCCCGCCCGAGCATCGCCGCGTCCACCATCTCGCCCGACTCCAGGGTCGCCACCCCGGCCAACGCCGCCCCGCCCTGGTCCAGCGCGGCCAGGACCTGCCGTGCCCAATCCTCCTCGGCCGCGGTGGGGCGGAACACGTCGATGATCACCGCCAGCTGGCTCGGGTGCACCGCGGTTCGGCCGACCCAGCCCAGGGCGCGTCCACGTTCGGTGTCGGCTCGCAGGCCGTCCAGGTTGCGGATGTCGGTGAACGCAGACAGCATCGGTGCCGGCAGCCCGGCCGCGCGGGCCGCGTAGAGCACCCGGATCCGGGCGTAGTCCATCACCGCGGCGGCCGGGGTGCCGAGGTCACTGGCCAGGTCGGACTGGCCGAGGGCCAGCCGGGTGACCGCCGGATGCCGCGCGATCAGCGCAGCGTTCTCGACACCCCGCGCGGTCTCGAGAAGCGGGGTGAGGGCACGGCCCGGCGCGGCCCGCACGATCCGGTCGAGGTCAGACGCCGCCTCCACCTTCGGCACCCGCAGCTCGAACGAGGCGTCAGACCCGGCGAGTGCGGCCAGGTCGGCGTCGCTGTCCGCGTTCACCCGCACCTGGATGACCGGGCCCCGCGCGACGGACAGGGAGGGCGACCCGCGGGCAGACAGCCACCCCGCCACGGCGTCCCGGGCAGCCTGCTTCCGGTCGGCGGCCACGGCATCCTCAAGATCGAGGATCACCAGGTGCGCACCGCTGGCGACCGCCTTGTCGAAACGGTCGGGACGGTCTCCGGGCACATACAGCCCGGTGATCAACGGGTGATCGAGCGAGTTCACACGATGCCCTGTTCTTTGAGCGCCGTCAGCTGTTCCCGGCTCACGCCGATCTCCTCGAGCACCGCGTCGGTGTCGCGGCCGTGTGGCCGCCCGGCCCAGCGGATGCCGCCGGGGGTCCCGGACAACCGGAACAGCACGTTCTGCATTTTCAGCGGTCCCAGCTCCTCGTCGTCCACCGTCTGGATGGTACCGATCGCCCTGTACTGTGGGTCAGCGAGGATCCCGCGCACGTCGTACACCGGCGCGACCGCAGCCTGCGCCTCCTCGAACGCGGCCAGGACGTCGGCGGTGCTGCGCAATCCGATCCAGCTCGACACTGCATCGTCCAGCTCGTCGGCGTGCTCGGCCCGGGTGTGCCCGGACGCGAACCACGGCTCGGTCACCAGTTCCGGCCGGCCGACCAGCCGCAACACGCGCTCGGCGATGGACTGCGAACTCGTCGAGACCGCCACCCAGTCGCGGTCCGCGGTCCGGTAGACGTTGCGCGGCGCGTTGTTCACCGACCGGTTGCCGGTACGTTTCTGCACCGTGCCGAGCTGGTCGTAGGTCGTGATCTGACCGCCCAGCAGCATCAGGATCGGCTCGATGATCGCCATGTCGACGACCTGGCCGGAGCCGCCCTGCTCGACCGCATGCAGCGCGACCATGATGGCGTAGCTCGTGGCGAGGGCCGCGATGCCGTCGGCGAGGCCGAAGGGCGGCAGCGTCGGCGGACCATCAGGTTCACCCGTCAGAGCCGCGAACCCGCTCATCGCCTCGGCCAGGCTGCCGAAGCCGGGTCGGCCGGAATACGGCCCGACCTGCCCGAAGGCGGTGACCCGCGCGATCACCAGGCGCGGATTCACCTCGTGCAGCTGCTGGGGTCCGATCCCCCACCGCTCAAGCGTGCCGGGCCGGAAGTTCTCGACCAGCACGTCGGCGTCCGCCGCCAGCTTCAGCAGCAGTTCAGCGCCGGTCGGGGTGCCGAGGTTGAGGGTCGCGGTGCGCTTGTTGCGCCCGAGCGTCTTCCACCACAGGTTCACGCCGTTCTTCGCGGGGCCGTGCCCGCGCGACGCATCCGGTTTGGCGGGATGCTCGATCTTGATCACGTCGGCACCGAAATCGCCGAGGAAGGTGGCGGCAAGCGGCCCCGCGAACAGGGTCGAGACGTCCAGTACCCGGACGCCTGTGAGAGGTCCGACCCCACCCGCCGGGCTGATGGTGTGCTCGCTCATCGGGTTTCCACCTCCGGGTCCGTCCTGTCCCACGCAAGGCGGAAACCGATGCTTGTGGAGCGCTCGACACCCAGGCCCGCGAGCAGGTATTTGAGACTGAACTCAGGTGCACGTGCGCCGCCGTCGACGTACCAGTCCGATCCCACCGACGCGTGGGCGCTCCCGCCCTTCAGCATCACGAACCGGGTGATGCCGTCGCTGTGTTCGCTCTCCGTCCAGTTCCAGACGAGGGGCGAACCACGCCGGAAGGCCGGGTCGGCGGCGGCGACCTGCCACTCGAACTCGGTCGGCAGCCGGGCGCCTGCCCAGGCCGCATAGGCGCGGGCGTCGGCCAGGTCGACCAGGCTGACCGGCGCGTCAGGATCGACCGGCCGACCGTCGAAGTCCGCCGCTCCGGTGTCCGCCGCTCGGGAGTCCGCCGCCAGGAACCGATGCGCCGACACCGGCGCGTACCCGGTCGCCGCCAGGAAAGCGTCGAACTCGGCTCGGGTGACCTCGGTCGCGGCGACGGCGACCCGTCCGAGCGTCACGGTCACGGTCTCGGTGCGGTGATCGTGCAGGCGCGGCGGCAACGGCTTCCACTCCTCCACGTATGGCGCCCCCTGGTACATGCCGGTCTCGCGCCGGCGGTGCGCGACGACGAGCTGCCGGGCGCCCGGCTCGACCAGAATGGCGCCGGGAGCCGGCGATGTGACGGCCGAGTTCCCCGGCGGGCGGCGGCGGGCGACCCGCGCCGGGAAGATGGCGTCAGCATCGAATGCGGCGGCGGGCGGGACCTCGATCGAGTTGTCGCCGCCGTCGGCATCGGCACCGCCACCGGCCAGCAGCCCGGAGAGCCACTCCGGGTCCGGTGCCGGGGCAGCGTCCGCCACGGCGAGGATGCCGGCGACACCACGGGCGGGAATTGTCACGCGGACGGCGGCAGTGAAGCCGGTCGCTCCGCCTGTCGGCAGGGTGACTCCGGCGGTCACGTCGAACAGCCGGGCACCCGCCGGAACCACCCCGTCGTCGAGCACCGGCCCGCTGTAGTCGGTCGTCCCCCGGTTGACGACCGTCCAGAGCGTCGTACCGCCGAGCCTGAACCGGGAAACATAGACCCGGGCGGCGAGCGCCTCCGGCGCAGCATCGACCAGCGGGGCCCAGTCGCCGTCGACCAGAACCGGGCTGAGCGCCCGCTGCACCCGCAGCATCCGTCGCAGCGTTCCCCGGTCACGGGAGTTCCAGCCGACCCAGACCCCGAACACGGCGTCCCACACCAGGATGCCGGTGCCGTTCATCCACGCCGACTGCAACTCGTCGCTATGGTCGCGATTCCAGCGTCGCGTGGAGTGCATCATGTGACGGCGCTCGTACCAGTGCGCACGCATCACGCCCGGGGCCTCGCTGTCGGCGAACCACTGCGCCCAGCTGAGCTGGTGGTCTTCGATGCGCAGGTTGGGCACCCGTGACTCCCCCTCCAGCACCTGCGGCGGATCGGCGTGCAACAGCGCGTCGATGAGGGCGGAGTCTCCCTCCTTCATGGTGTCGAGGAACACCCCGTCGACGCCGAGCTCGCCCACCAGGAGCGCGAGCTCCTCCGGGTCTGCGTGCGGTGCGCGGCGGGTGCCGGTGTCCCACGGGTTGTAGTCGATGAAGACCTTGAGGCCGCGTTCGTGCAGGCGGGCGATCACGTCGGCGAGGCCCGGAACGTCGCGGTAGAAGTCGAACTGGTTGCGGTCGTCGATGCCGATGATCGGGTAGGCGTGCCACAGCACGATGCCGTCGAAACCGCCGTAACCGCTGGTTGCGTCGAGGAAGGAGTCCACCGTGAAGCGCTGCGCCCTGTGGTCGAACAGCCGCTCGTCCCAGAGCCAGGTGAGGGCGACGCTGTAGCAGGAGCGGGTCCAGCGGGAGTGCTCGAGCTCGTAGGCTGCGCCGCTGTACTGGAGCCGGGCCTGGGCTGAGGCGCGCCAGTCGGCGAGGGCCGCACGCCATGCGGGCCAGTCGTCCGGGTCCTCCGGCGCGGCGAAGATCTTGGCGATGTCACCCACCGCAGGGTCGAGGGTCGGGCTGCCGGGCAGCGGCAGCACGGTCGGCAGGTCGATGGCCCGCGGCACCAGCGGATTGATCTGGTTGGTGTTGGCTTCGTCGGCGTCAACAACGGCGTCCAGAACCGCGTCTGAGCCGGCGCCCGAACCCGCGTCCGAGCCGGTGTCGGTATCCGGCTTGTGCGTGTGAGTGCTCATGCGCCGACCCCCACCTCGGCCACCGCCACCGTGCGCCGGGCGAGTTCGTCGAAGGCGCGGCCGTCGAATCCCGGCACGCTGGAGGCCAACCGGTTCTGCAAGGGGCCGGTCCAGCGATCGGGCAGAGCGGATGCCCCGGCCAGCGCACCACAGATCGATCCGGCCGTAGCGCCGGTCGAGTCGGTGTCCCAGCCGCCCGTGACGGCGAGGGTGATCGCCGTCTCGAAGTCCCCACGGCTGCGGGTGAGGGCGAAAGCGAGCAGCGCGGCGTTGTTCAGCACGTGCACCCAGTGCAGGTGCCCGTAGTCGGCGTACACGGCATCGAGCGCCGCCCCGACCGGAAGGTCGCCCGTTCCGAGTTCCCGGCCACGGGCGATGGCGGCGGCGTACCTGCTGCCCGGTGGCACGACGGACAGCCCGGCGTCGATGACCTCGTCCACGGTGTCTGCGACGACCGCCGCCGAGCAGGCGGCGGCCGCGAACAACGCGCCGTAGAGCCCGTTGCGGCCGTGGCTGAGGCGCGCGTCGGTGTAGGCGAGCCGCGCGGCCGAGCGGGGGTTGCTGGGGGACGCCCAGCCGTAGACATCCGTTCTGATCTGGGCGCCGATCCAGTCGCGGAACGGGTTCTGCGCCAGGCCGGCGACGTCGGGTTCGTAGCCGTCGAGGAGGTTGCGGTAGGTGATGCGTTCGGCCGTGAAGACTCGGCCGCCGGGCAGGTTGGCCAGCCAGGACTGGGCGACATCGTCCGTGCTGAAGCCGTGGCCGACTCGTTCGAGCAGGTCCAGGGCGATCAGCGGAAAGTTGAGGTCATCGTCTTCCGGCATGCCGTCGATGTTCTCGACCAGGCTGGTGGGGCGGCTGCGGCGGTTCCACGGATACTGTTCAGCCACCTCCGGGTCGAGGCCGATTTCGGTGAAATACGAGCCGACCGGCCAATTGCCGGTGGACTCCGCAATCGCGCGGATGCCCTCCCGCGGTATCTTCTCCACCGGTTTTCCGAGCAGGCAGCCGGCAGCGCGGCCGAGCCAGGCGCCATGCACCCGGCCCCGGAGGTCGTCAGCACTGCCCGCGACCGGCAGGGTGACGGTTTCCGGGCTGAGCGCGAGGATGGCGTCGAAGTCGTCGGGTTCGAGGGCCAGCAGGTCCAGGGGCGTGGGCAGCGTGTCGATCTCGGCGAGCAGGTCCCGGGCCAGCCGTTGCACGGAGGGGGTGGCCGGGTTCGGGGAGGCGCCGCTGACCGCCGCCTCGCCGCCGCCGGCCTGCTGCCAGCGGCGACGGATGTCGCCGACGTCGCGGCCGTCGAGCTCGGCGGCGACGAGGGCGTGGGGCACCAGGTCTTCGGGTTGGGTCCAGCTGAGCCGCAGCATCAGTTGCGTCCGGAAGGGACCGGTGCTGCGCCAAGCGCCTCGAGGGTGTCACGGCGCGCCTCGACCCTGGCCTGGTCTTTCGCCCAGACCTCCCGTGCGACGGTAGCCATGGTCGGACCGGACGCGGTGATGTCCATCCGGCTTCCGGTGTTGATGTCCTCGATCCAGTGCCGTGGCACGCCGGCCAGCCCGCTGAGCGCCCCGGCGATGGACCCGGCCATCACCGCGATCGAGTCGGAGTCGCGGCCGTAGTTCACCGCGCCCAGCACCGACTCCGAGTAGTCGCCGTCAGCGGCGAGCAGCATGCCGAGCGCGATCGGCAGTTCCTCGATCGACTTGGTGCGGCTGGGGATGCGGGCATCGCGCGCCGGCGCCCGGTAGTGGGGGCCGACGGTGTCGAACGGTTCAACAGCAGCACGCAGGGTGGCCAGTCCGCCCCGCCAGTCCGTGACGGATGCCGCGGCGTTCGCCACCGCGTCGATGGCGTCGCGCGTTCCGTCCTTCGCCAGCCCCAGCGCGACGTCCACCACCTGTGACGGTGTGGTGCCGGGCCGCATCGCGGCGGCGACCGCCGCCGCATAGACCCCGGCCGCCTCGCGCCCGTAGCTGGACTGGTGTGCGCCGGCCACGTCGATCGCCTCAGCGTATGCCGCCTCCGGCGCCCCGGCGTTGACGATGCCGATCGGTGCGACGTACATGGTGGCGCCGCAGTTGACGATGTTGCCGACCCCGGCCTCACGCGGGTCGATGTGCCCGTAGTGGAGTCGCGCGACCAGCCACTTCTCGGCGAGGAAGATGCGGTGCAGGAGCAGCGCCTCGCTTTCCAGCTCGGGGATCCACCGCTTGTCGCCGATCAGCAACGGTACGAGGTGGTCCGCGACCGAGTAGGCGTCGAGGTGGTCGCGCACCGTGGCGTAGACATCGACCAGCGCGTTGGTCATCAACGTGTCATCTGTGACGTGGCCGTCACCCTTGTGGTACGGGGCGATCGGCCTGGCGGTCTGCCAGTCCGGAAGGAACGGGCCGACGATTCCGGTGATGAATCCGTCGTACCGCTCCTGGATGGCCTCCGGCGTGTTGCCTTCCGCGGCGCCGCCGAGCGCGTCGCCGACGGCTGCTCCGGCCAGGGCTCCGGTTGCTTTGTCCTCGAGCAGATCCATCCTGGTGTTCTCCTTTTGTGATTCCGTGATTGTGCGTGTCAGTGGTCGAGCCTGGCGGTGGTTGAGTCTGTCGAAACCCGGTCTCGGCAGGCTCGACCACCGCGCGTCGGCTAGCCGCCGACCGAAGCCCAGCCGTCGGTCAGCTGCTTCTTCAGGTCGTCCAGGCTGATCGAGTTGGCCAGGTACTGCTGCAGGGCAGGCGTCGCGAACTGGTCTTTCCACTGCGGGTAGTTGGTTGCGGCCTGGAAGGGCGCGGCGGAGAGGCTCTCACCGGACTTCAGCATCGCCTCCCAGCCGTTCTGGCCCTTTGTGTCCTTGGCGACCTGGTCGCGTGCCGACGACGAGGCGGGGATCAGCCAGTCACCCTCGGCAAGCTTCGCCTGGTTCGACGCCTTCATGAAGTAGTCGATGAACTTGGCCGCCTGCGGGATGTGCTTGCTCTCAGCAGCAACCGACATGGTCTGCGGGTTCGCAGCCTGCGTGGTCCCGGCGGAGCCGGCCAGCGGCGGCAGAACCACCCAGTTGAATCCGCTGGGCGCGGACTCGGTGATCTGCTGGGCGACGTAATTGCCGCCGACGTACATGGCATAGGTTCCGTCGAAGAACCCGGGCAGCACGTCGGTGCCGCTCTGGGTCAGCGAGACCGGGTCGAGCGAACCGTCGGTGTAGGCCATCTCGTTGATTCGCTTCGGCACCTGGAGTTCGGCGTCGCCGACTTTGATCGTGGAGGTGTCGCCCTTGTTGGTGAAGAACTTGCCGTCGAAACCGAGGGCCAGGTTCATCACGGTCGCGGTCGGAGACTTCAAGCCCCAGCCGACGCCGAACTTCCCGCCCGCGGTCAGCTTCTTGGAGACGGCCTGGAAGTCATCCCAACTCAGTTTGTCACCAGCCGGAACCTCGACGCCTGCCGTTTTGAAGGCATCCGCGTTGGCGAACACCACGTACGACTGCATCAGGGTCGGTGCGGCGACAATGCTGCCATCCTGCGCGGTGACGGTGCTCCAGACGTCCTTGGAGACGTCCTTCTTGACGTCGTCGCTGAGGTATTTGGTCAGGTCGGCCAGGTAGCCCTGGTTGGCGAAGCCCATGATGTCGGCCGACTCGTCGTGGATGATGTCCGGCGCGGTGCCGCCCTGGAACTGCGTGACCAGCTGGTCGTGCACGTTGTCCCAGCTGCCCTGCTGGAGTTTGACCGTGATGTCGGGGTTATCCTTGTTCCACGAGTCGACGATGTCCTTGGTGGCGGCGATGGTCGAATCCTGGAAAGCCAGGCTTTGGAACGTGAGGGTGACTTTTCCCTCCGCAGGTGCAGCCGTATTGGCGGCGCCTCCTCCTCCGAATGCGCAGCCTGTCATGACCGTTGCGACCGCGATCGCGCCGGCGGCTAGTGCAGCCCGTCTTTTCATGTCACTACTCCTTTGTGTGTGATTGCGTGTGATTACAGGGTGGTGTTCTCTTGGCGCTGGGCATTATCCCTTGACCGCTCCGCTCAGCAGGCCCGACGTGAGACGCCGCTGGATGAGAGCGAAGAAGACCAGGCTGGGAATGGTGGCCAGGAGGGAGGCGGCAGCGAGTTGTCCGAGCTGCACCTGCCCCTCAGCTCCCACGAAGCGGGCCAGCGTGAGCGGAAGGGTCTGCAGTGCCGGATCCTGGATCAAGACCAGCGCGAAGAAGAATTCGTTCCAGCTTCCAATGAACGTGAACAGGCTGGTGGCGACAAGGCCGGGGGCCAGGAGCGGCAGGACTATCCGGCGCAGGATCAGAAGACGGGACCCGCCGTCCATCGCGCCGGCCTCCTCGAGCTCGACCGGGATGCCGGCGACGTAACCCTGCAGCATCCACAGCGCGAACGGCAGGGACCAGACCGTGTACACCAGCACCAGGCCGACGAGGTTGTTGATCAGGCCGACCTGCTTCAACACCAGGAACAGCGGGATGATGATCAGGATGAACGGGAACACCTGGCTGAGCAGGATCCAGCCGGTCGCCACCGTGCGCAGCTTGGTGCGGAATCGCGCCAACGCGTAGGCCGCCGGCAGCGAGATCACAGTGACGATCAGGGTGGTGGCCACCGCCACGAACAGGCTGTTGGCGGCCGATTGCAGGAGGTTGGCCTTCACGATGGCCTGGCCGAAGTTGTCGAAGTTGAACTGGGCCGGCAGGAAGGCCGGGTTCGGTGACAGCAGTTCCTGGGGGGTCTTGAACGCGGTGAGCAGCAGGAACAGCAACGGGAAACCGAGGAAGACGACATAGGCGGCGAGCGCGAGGTACTGCAGCGGTCGGCCGATGCGACGGGCCGCACGGCTGGTGGCCATCGGCGCGGACTTGGCGGTGATGGTCTGGCTCATGACAATCTGCTCCGTGACTGGCTGCGGAGGTACAGGAACAAGAACACGGAGATCACGATGACCATCACGTTGCCCATCGCCGCCGCGTAGCCGAAGTTGCCGTAGCGGAACGCCTCGTTGTAGGCGAACAGCATGGGCAGCATGGTTTGCCCGCCCGGGCCGCCCGCGGTCAGCACGAACACCAGGGCGAACGAGTTGAAGTTCCAGATCAGGTCGAGCGTGGTGATCGCGATGATGATCGGGCGAAGGGCCGGGAGTGTCACGTGCCAGAACCGGTGCAGCACCCCGGCGCCGTCGATGGCCGCGGCCTCGTGCAGCTCGGTGGGCACATTCTGCAGCCCGGCCAGCAGGGTGATGGTGGTCTGCGGCATTCCGGCCCAGACGCCGACGACGATGACGGCGGGAAGGGCGGTGGAGAAGCTGCCCAGCCAGTTGGTGTCGCCGGGAAGTCCCAGGAACTCCATCGCGTTGTTGATCGGGCCGTAGCTCGGGTTCAGCATCAGGCGCCACATGATCGCGATGACGACCGGCGGCATCGCCCACGGGACCAGGGCGAGGGTGCGGGCGATCCAGCGGAGCTTGAGGTCCAGGTTGAGCAGCAGGGCCAGCCCGAGGGAGGCCAGGAATTGCAGGATCGTGACACCGAACGCCCAGACCAGGCCGATCCGGAAGGAGTTCCAGAACAGTTCGTTGCTGAGGAGCCGGCTGTAGTTGTCGAGGCCGTTGAAGGTGACGACGGCGCCGAGGCCCGCCTTGGCATCCGTGAAACCGAGCAGGATTCCCTGCACCAACGGGTAGACGCTGAACAGCACCACCGGAATCAGGGCGGGAAGCACGAGCAGCCACGCCTCGCGGCCGCCGGAGCCGGCGGGTCCGGTGGAGCTATGCTTGCGCCCCGGCCGGGTTGGCGGCTTGGCCGGCATCCGCGCCGGTTGCGCCTGGACTGTACTGGTCATTCCGGATCGCCTCCCTTGGTGCTTTCGGCCCGGCGCGCCGATGATTCGCGGATTGTGAGCCGGGGTTCGATGACCCGTCGCTGCACCGGCGCATCCGGGTTCTCGAGCCGGCGGACCAACAAACGGGCGGCCGTGCGGGCGCGCTTGGCGGAGCGTAGGTCGACGCTCGTTATGGACGGTGTGGTGAGCTCGGCGATGTCGGTGTCGTCCATACCCACCAGGGCGACGTCGTCGGGCACCGATATGCCGCGCCGGGTGAGGACCTTGAGGGCGGCTACGGCGAGGAGGTCGTTCGCACACACGATCGCGTCGGGCGTGGCCTGGTCGAGGAGGGCCCCGGCGGCGGCAAGGCCCGCCTTGAAGGTGAAGTCGTCGGCCGTGACCTGCAGGTCACCGTGCATCGGAAGGTCCCGGTTGGTCATGGCCTTGGCGTACCCGCGCAAACGGGCGGCGCCCGGAACCGTGTCGACCGGGCCATTGATGAATGCGATGCGCTGGCGGCCCTGTTTCACCAGGTGCTTGACCGCCAGCTCCATGCCGGCCTCCGAGTCGGCGCGAACGCTGTCCAGCTCGACGTCCGCGGGCAGTGACCCGATCACCACAATCGGCAGCCGACTGGTGCGGAGGGTGTCGATGAGCTCTTCGGTCACCCGCAGCGGGCTGAGGATGAGCCCGTCGGCGAAGCCGCGGTTGAGGCTGTTGAGGAGCCCGATCTGGTCGGCCGCCTCGCTTCCGGTGGACGACACGACCAGGCGATAGCCGGCATCCGCTACCACCCGGGACACCTCGTGCATCATCTCCACGTACACCGGGTTGCCCACGTCGGCCACGGCGAGGGCTATCTGTTCGGTCTTGCCGACCTTGAGCGATCGCGCGGTGGCGTCGGCGACGTAGCCGAGGTCGTTCGCGGCGCGCTGCACCCGCTCGGTGACGTGGGCCGAGGCCGAGAGGCCGTTCAGCACGCGGGAGACGGAGGCGATCGATACCCCGGCGCGTTCGGCGACGAGTACCAATGTCGACTTCTTCGTCTCTGTCATCGTGCTCCCTGCGTCTTCGGTGGACCGGTCGTAAACGTTTACAAGAACGTTTACAGCGACTCTAATCCTCGTGCCGGCTTGGCGCAAGGGGCGATTCGCGATGTCTCGGTCGGTGCGCTCGCCGCGAGGCGAGAGTGCGCCGGTGCGGCACTTGCGCCCACATGCGTGAGTTGCGCCGTTGCGCGGCACTTGCGCCGCTATGCGGGTGCCACGCCTGGCGCATAACGGCCCAACTGCCGCACATCGCCCTCGTCCCGCAGCCGCTCGCCCGGCACCCGGCACCCCGCACCCTATGCGGGAGTTTCGCACCTGTGCGGCACTTGCGCCGCTATGCGGGTGGCACGCCTGGCGCATAACGGCTCAACTGCCGCACATCGCCCTCGTCCCGGCTGCGGGACCCCACCCGGCGGCGCCCGGCCGCCCGGCGGCGCCCAGCCCCCCAGCCGTGGGGAGCCCCGCGCGGCCCCACACCTACGACGCCCGGCGGCGCGGCCACGCGCGCCGCCGCACACCGCGCACCGTCGAGTGCCATCATGGGATATGCCTAATGCAGAGCTGACGGACTCGACGCGACGACGCCTGGAGCGCCGCCTCCGTACCGAACGTGCCGACATCGACGCCGAGGTGAAGCAGCTCACCGGCACCCTCGACTCCGTGCGCGATGCCCGGAGCGACGCCTCGGCCGACGACGAGCACGACCCGGAGGGCCCGACGCTGTCGGCCGAATGGTCGCGTATCGCCGGGGTGCACACCGAACTGACCCAGAAGTCGGCGGCGATAGACCGGGCCCTGCAACGCATCAAAGACGGAACTTACGGCATCTGCGTCCGCAAGGGCGAGCCGATCAGCGCTGACCGCCTCGAAGCGCGTCCCGCCGCGGAACTCTGCATCGACTGCGCCCGCGAGCTCGAGGCCCGCCGCTAGGATTTACAGCCCTTCGCCGGCCTGCCTCGCGGCCACGAGCGGGCACTCGAAGGGGTCCTTCTCCCCCAGCCCGACCCGGTTGATGTAGCGCAGCACGATGCCGTACGACTCGAACAGGCCGGCCTGCGTGTATGGCACACCGAGGTCGACACACGCGGAGTGGATGATCGGTGCCGCGCTCCGCAGGTGCGGGCGCGGCATTGACGGGAACAGGTGGTGCTCGATCTGGTAATTCAGCCCTCCCATCGCGAAATCGAGCACGCGACCGCCACGGATGTTGCGGCTCGTCAGCACCTGTCGTCGGAGGAAATCGAGTTTGAGACCGGGCGGAACCAGCGGCATCCCCTTGTGGTTGGGCGCGAACGACATGCCCATGTAGAGCCCGAACAGGCCCAGTTGCACGGCGAGGAACGCCGCGGCCGTGCCGGGTGAGAGCACCAGGAAGACGAGAACGAGGTAGCCGGTGATCCGCACCAGCAGGAAACCGGCCTCCACCCAGCGCCGGGTGAGCTTCTCCCTCATGAACACGCGGTGCACGCTGGACGCGTGCAGCGAGACGCCCTCGAGCAGCAGGACCGGGAAGAAGAACCATCCCTGGTGGGCGATCAGCCATGCGGCGATCGGGGGGCGGCGGGCGGCGACCTGGGCCGGGGTGAAAGCGATCACCGGCAGGTCGATGTCGGGGTCCGCGCCTTCCTTGTTCGGGTTCGCATGGTGACGGGTGTGCTTGTGCTGCCACCAGCCATAACTCATGCCCACGAATAGGTTGCCGAGCACCAGGCTGGTCCAGTCGTTCCACTTGCCGGAGCGGAAGATCTGCCGGTGTGCCGCATCGTGCCCGAGGAACGCGGTCTGGGTGAAGACGACCGCGAACAGGGCGGCGACGCCGAGTTGCCACCACGAGTCACCGACCAGCAGGAACAACCCGACGCACAGGGCGAAGACCACCGGCACCGCGATGAGCTTGATCCAGTAGTAGCCGTAGCGGCGGCGCATCAGCCCGGCGTCCTGGATCCGCCACGACAAGGCGACGTAGTCGTTCACCTCACGACCGGGTTCTCGCTGCCGTGTCCTGGCGCCCGGGGCGACCGGGTGACTGACGATGACGACATGTGCCTCGGTCATGGTGGCTCCCGAATGACGGACCGAATATCTGCCGGACACCGGGGTCTGGGGCACCTGTTCTCACAGTACGTCGCAGCGGATGCCGTGGGCCGCTCTGGCAGCAACGTCACAGGTTCGCGCGGGGTCGCCGCCTGGTCGCCGCCGCATCGTTCGCAGCCGACGGTCTTCTCACCCCACCCGGAACCAGCGACCCTTGACGCGCTCGGTGACGGCGTGGTCGAGTGGCCGGGCAACGGCATCCGTCGCTGCGACCACGTGGTCGGCGATCTGCAACGCCAGTTCGGGGTCGTCAGCGGTGAAGCGCACGGTGACCCGGGCGTGGCCGGCGACCACGGCCAGGTCCGACGCTTCGACCGTGGTCAGCTCGGCGGCCGCCGACGCCGCGTGCGGCACGACCGCCTCGGGTGCGACGCCGGATCGCAGCGCACCGAGGGTCATGGTCACGCGGAACGAGGGCATCCGTCCAGCGTATGCGGCAGCGGCGCCTGATTCAGGATCGGCAATTCAGGTGGCGTAGGTCGCTGCGCCGACGAACTCAATCCCGACGTACGGCTCGCTGCCGACAACGTGCGCGTTGTGGCCAGGCGGTATGGCAAAGGAGTCCCCGGCCGTGATCGTGGCTGTGGCGCCGTCGATGGTCTCGACCTCGAGGGTGCCTGAGACGCAGTAGCCAACATGGTTGACCTGGCAGGACTCGGTCTGCACGACCGGTTTGATGCAGTCGGACCAGCTCCATCCCGGCTCGAAGGTGAAACGTCCGACGGTGTAGCTTCCGAGCTTGTTCACGGTCACCCTCGTCTTGTCGGGGGTGCGTGTTTCGTCCGGTGAATCGTTCGACTTGACTTCAAGGCTTGTCACAACGTTGTCGGCCATGACGTTCTCCTTTGATCCGGGGCCGCGCTTGTCGATCGAGCACGCGTCCGCTGCCGCCAGATTATTCCTCCGGGATCCGCCCTTTCAAGTGGACCGCACGGCCGGTCATGGCCGCCCGGTGATGGCGTTTCGGCCGCGATCGGCGTACCGTCAGGTTCAGGCATCCGTCGATGGAGAGGAGGCCCGCTCATGTACTACATTGACGACCCCGACCAGTTGCCCGAACTGCCAGACCCCGGCCCCCGCGACGGCCGACATGGCGTCGACCGCGACACCGAGTTCAACCCGTACCCGCCGGTGCACTTCGGCCCGGACACCGGCGGCGACCTGGCCGTGTCCGTCCCCGACGCCAAGTGGCACCTCGACTTCCTGCTCGACCGGGTGCAGGCGGGCGAGGAGATCGTCGTGATGCGGCACGGACATCCGGTCGCCATGCTGGTGCAGCCCCGCCGCCGGCGCCGCGTCGCGCACGCGGTGAGCACGTCGCTGAGCACCTCGCTGAGCGGCTCCCTGCGGTCGGCCCGGATTCGCTCGAGCGGCCCCGCGGGCGGCTCGATGCGTGCCGACTCGATCAGTGTCTCCGAGACCGTCGTCGACACGGTCTCGGTAGCGGATGCCGCCGACGGGACAGTTGAAACGGTCACCACCTCGCGGTCCCGCACCAAGTCGCGCACCAAGGTGTTCCCCGATGAGGGCGACCAGCTCCCCGAGCTGCCGGACCCGGGACCGCGCGACGGCCGCCACGGCGTCGACAGTGAGGACGACGACAAGCCGCTGTTCTTCCCGCTCAGTCGTTAGCCGACCCGGATCGGGTTCGCTCGCGCAGGGCGCCCGCGCTGGCTCGCGCATCAACGCGAAAACATCGTGAATCGGCCTAAGGTGCGCCAAAACATCACAGATCGCGCTCTCATCCGGCCAACGTGTGTTTTCGCGCCTGCCCGGCGGTCGGCTTGCTACCTGATTTCGGACAGGAGTGCCCGGCACGCCCGCTGGCAGCGGCGGCATGCCTCCCCGCAGATGCGGCAGTGCTCGTGCATGTCGGCGTGGCTCTCGCACTCGTCGGCGCAGGTGGAGCACGCAGTCACACAGGCGGCGAGGACCGCCGCGGTGAGGTTGTCATCGGACGCCGCCTGCCGCGTCAACACCGCCCCGGTCGCGACGCACACATCGGCGCAGTCGTGGTCGGTGCCAATGCAGCGCACCAGGTCCGCAACGTTCTCTTCGCTGAGGCAGGCATCCGCGCACGAGGTACAAGCCTGGGCGCATTCGTAGCATGCGTCGATGGCGGCGACGAGCAGGTCGGTTGCTCCGGACGTGTCAGGGTGGCTGTCGAGCATTTGCTTGGTCACGGTCATGGCCGGCTCCATCCGCTGTCGTTGACCGGGCGGCGCTTCCGGCGGGGCTCCGCCGAGCCGGATACGCGTCCCCGACTGCTTCACACGCTACGCCGCAATTCCGCCGCGCGATTCAGAACGGTGCTATTCCATACCGTGATTCAAAACCGCGCAATTGCGCCGCCCGATCCACACCGCCCTATTCCACCCCCTACTCCACTGCGGCCTCCAGCGGCTGCGGGAGGGCCAGCGTCCCATCACTCTCTTCGCCGCCCTCTTCCCTGTCGCGTAAAACGGGGCCTACTCTGGCGGCACAGCGAGCCGCATGTCTCGCCGAACGGGCAGCGAAAGGACAAGTCATGGCGTTCGAACCGAGAACGGCAATCGTCACGGGTTCAAACTCCGGTATCGGTCGATCGAGCGCGGTGGGGCTTGCTGCGGCGGGGCTCGACGTCGGAATCACCTGGCACCGGAATGAGGCCGGCGCCCACGAAACCGCCGACGAGGTTCGGGCACTCGGGCGCCGGGCGGTGGTTGCCCGACTCGATACGACCGATCTGCCCGGGTGCGGAGACGTGGTGGAGAGCCTGGCCGACCAACTCGGTGGACTCGATGTGTTCGTGAACAATGCCGGGGCCGGCGCCAGCATTCCCTTTCTCGAGACCACCTGGGAGGATTGGCGCCGCGTCATCGCCACCGACCTCGACGGCGCTTTTATCTGCATCCAGCGCGCCGCCCGCCGTATGATCGACGCCCGTCGAGGCGGCCGGATCATCGCCGTTACCAGCGTGCACGAGCACCAGCCGCGTGTCGGCTTCTCCGCCTACGACGCCGCCAAGCACGGCCTCGGCGGCCTGATCAAGACCGCCGCCCTGGAACTGGGCGAATACGGCATCACCGTCAATGCCGTCGCCCCGGGCGAAATTGCCACCCATATGAATGCCGACGCGAATCAGGACTCCCACACCATCGACCGCCCCGGCGTTCCGCTGGGCCGCCCCGGCGACGCGCGCGAGGTGGCGGCAGTGATCGCCTTCCTCGCGTCGACGGAGTCCTCTTTCGTCACCGGGGCCTCGTGGGTGGTGGACGGCGGAATGCTCCAGATGGGCCCGCAGGCCGGTTCACACCTCACCAGCGACGAATGGCGCCAGGGCTAGCCGCCTGGCGACGCCGTCCTCCAGATCACGCCGTCCTCCAGATCAAGCCGGCCTCCCGACCAAGCCGGCCTCGCCGGCCGGGCCGGCCGAGCCGGACAGCGGATGCCGATTACAGTTACACGGTGCCCCGCAGCCTGAAATCCGCCCCCGTCGAGCCGGTGCAGTCTTTCCTCGCCCCGACCGTCCGGTCCACCCTTCGTAACCCGCGCGCGTTCAGCGTCGAAGTGTTGGCTGGCGTGGTGACCACGCTCGCCCTGATCCCCGAGGTGATCTCGTTCTCCGTGATCGCCGGAGTGGATCCCAAGGTCAGTCTGATCGCATCCGTTGTGCTGGCCATCTCGATGTCGATCCTCGGCGGACGACCCGCCATGATCACCGCGGCGGCCGGCGCCGTCGCGCTCGTGGTGGCGCCGCTGGTCAAGGAGCAGGGCGTCGAGTACCTGCTGCCCGCCGTCGTGATGGCCGGGCTGATCCAGATCCTGTTCGGGGTGACCGGCCTGGCACGGCTGATGCGGTTCATCCCCCGGTCCGTGATGATCGGCTTCGTCAACGCGCTCGGCATCCTCATTTTCGTCGCGCAGGTTCCGCACCTGCTCGGAGTGCCGTGGCTGGTCTACCCGTTGTTCGTGCTCACGGTGCTCATCGTCGTGGGGCTGCCGAGGGTGACCACGGCCGTGCCCGCGCCGCTCGTGGCCATCGTCGTGGCGACCGCCATCACGATGATCGCGCACCTGGCGGTGCCGACGGTCGGCGACCAGGGCGACGTCTCCGGCGCCCTGCCCGGCATCACCCCGCTGCTGGTTCCGCTGAACCTGGAGACCCTCGGAATCATCTGGCCGACCGCGCTCAGCGTCGCCTTCGTCGGCCTGATGGAGACGCTGCTCACCGCGAAACTCGTGGACGACATCACCGACACCCGGTCGGCGAAGGGCCGCGAATCGTGGGCCCTCGGCATCGCGAACATCCTCGCCGGCCTCTACGGCGGCATCGCCGGCTGCGCCATGATCGGCCAGACCATCGTCAACGTGAAGCTCGGCCGGGCCCGCACGCGCATCTCGACCTTCGTCGCCGGTGCGTTCCTGCTCCTGCTGGTCACGGTGCTGAGCGACGTCATGGCGCAAATCCCCATGGTTGCCCTGGCCGCGGTGATGATGATCGTCGCGATCACCACGGTGAACTGGCACAGCGTGCGCCCATCCACCCTGAAACGGATGCCGCTGCCGGAGACGATCGTGATGCTCGCGACGGTTGCCGTGGTCGTCGCCACCGGCAACCTGGCCATCGGCGTGATGGCCGGCGTCGTGCTCGCGATGGTGCTGTTCGCTCGGCGGGTCGCGCACGTGATCACCGTGACCCGCGCGCTTGCCGGCGACGGGGCATCCGCTCGGTACACGGTCACCGGGCCGCTGTTCTTCGGCAGCAGCAACGACCTGGTCGAGCAGTTCTCCTACGCCCTGGACCCCGCCGACGTGATCGTCGACTTCAGCAAGTCGCAGGTCTGGGACGCTTCCACGGTCGCTGTGCTCGATTCGGTGGAGGCGAAGTACCGCGACCACGGCGCCAGCGTCGTGTTCGAGGGTCTCGACGCGCGGAGCACCGCCCTGCACCGGCGGCTCACCGGGCGCCTCTAGCCCCGTTTCGCGCCCTGCGCTCCCCTCTCCGTTTCCTCTCTGTTTCCCCCGCGAGCCTGCACTTGGTGCTTTTCCCCGCGAGCCTGCACTTGGTGCTTTTCTCCGCGAGCCTGCACTTGGTGCTTTTCTCCGCGAGCCTGCACTTGTTGGGGTTATAACGCCCTCATAACCCCAACAAGTGCGTTCTCGGCGAGGGAGGGTGGCTAGGCGCCGCGGAAGAACGCGCCGACCGCAGCGGACAGCGCCACCGGGTCGTTCACGTGCACGAGCTCCCGGGCGGAGTGCATCGAGAGCAGCGGCACGCCCACATCGACCACGCGGATGCCCAGGCGGGTCGCCGTGAGCGGTCCGATCGTCGAGCCGCAGGGCACCGAGTTGTTCGAGACGAACTCCTGGTACAGAGCCCCCGCGTCTGCGCATATACGTTGCCAGAGCGCGGCCCCGTGCGCGTCGGTCGCATACTTCTGGCTCGCGTTGATCTTCAGCAGTGGACCGCCGCCCGGCACCGGCCGGTTCGCCGGGTCGTGCTGCTCCGGGTAGTTCGGGTGCACGGCGTGGCCGGCGTCGGCCGAGATGCACCACGACGCGGCGTAGGCCCGCAGTCGCTGTGAAACGGATGCCCCCAGCCCGTCCCCGAGACGACCCAGGACGTCGCTCAGGAACGGCCCGCTCGCGCCCGAGCGCGACTGCGATCCCAACTCCTCGTGGTCGAAGGCGGCAAGCACGCTGATGTGGTCGGTGTCGTCGACGTGCACCGCGGCGTCGATCAGGGCGCAGAGCCCTGCGTGAACGGAGGACAGGTTGTCCATACGGCCCGCCGCGAACAGGCTGGAGTCGAGACCGAACCGGGCGGGAGCGGCAGTGTCGGCGGTCAGCAGGTCGTAGCCGGTGACGTCCGCACCGTCGAGTCCGGCGAGCCCTGCGATGTGCCCGATCAGGTCGGCCTGGCTGGCGTCGCCGGCGCCCCAGACCGGAGTGGTGTGGCGCTGCTTGTCCAGCGTGAGGCCGTTGTTGGCGCTGCGGTCAAGGTGCAGCGCAAGCTGCGGGATGCGCAGGAACGGGCCGGTGCGCACGAGGTGCTCGGTTCCGTCGCGGGTGACCAGCCGGCCGGCGAGCTCGAGTTCACGGTCGAGCCAGGAGTTCAGCAGGGGCCCGCCGTAGACTTCAACCCCGGCCTGCAGCCAGCCATTCGACCCGACGGTCGGCTTCGGCTTGAGCTTGAACGCGGGGGAATCGGTGTGTGCGCCGAGAATCCGGAACGGGGTGGTCGGGCCGGACACAGCGGGCTTCACCCACGCGATGATCGCCCCATCGCGCACCACGTAGTGCCGGCCCCCGGTGTCGTCCCAGTCGTCGATCTCGGCCAGGGCGGTGAAACCCGCCGCGTCCAGGCGCCGGGCGGCCTCAGCTGCAGCGTGGTACGAGGAGGGCGATGCCGCGATGTACCGCCCGAAATCATCGATGTAGTCGCCTATTCGGTCACTCGAAGCATCCATCCATCCATCCAACCACGCGCCTTGCGGCGCCCTGGCAGCCCCTGCCAGCACTCCGGCTGGCATAACTCCTGCAATCCGTTGGGCGTCGGAGGCGGATCCGCGTGAACACGGCGTTGCTCCCGGTGCCATCGTGCGGATTGCAGGAGTTATGGCACACGCCCTGTGGTCAACTTCTGAAACGGGTAGCGGCGGGAACGGCAGGCACCAGGCTGGGGCACCAGACGACGGCGCCAGGCGCAGACGACACTGTCAGCGGCACCTGCCAAGCTGGGCGCATGACCGAGACCATGACCGACACCCGCGCGTCCGCTCTTCAGATCCTGCGCACCCTGGTCGGCCGGGACGACGCCGACTTCCACGAGGGCCAGTACGAGGCGATCGAGACCCTCGTCGAGCACCGACGTCGGGCGCTGGTGGTGCAACGGACCGGCTGGGGGAAGTCCGCGGTCTACTTTGTGGCGACCCTCCTGCTCAGGCAGCGCGGGGCGGGCCCGACCATCTTGGTGTCGCCGCTCCTCGCCCTGATGCGCGACCAGGTCGCCGCGGCTGCGCGCGCCGGCGTGCGCGCCGTGTCCATCAACTCCTCTAACGCGCACGAGTGGGGCGAGGTCCTCGGCAAGCTGCAGCGCGACGAGGTCGACGTGCTTCTGGTCTCCCCCGAGCGACTCAACAACCCCAGCTTCCGCGACGAGCAGCTGCCCACCCTGATCAAGCGGATCGGGCTGCTTGTAGTCGACGAGGCGCACTGTATCTCCGACTGGGGCCACGACTTCCGGCCCGACTACCGGCGGCTCCGCGACCTCATCGCCGAGATGCCGGCCGGGGTTCCGGTGCTCGCCACTACAGCCACGGCGAACAGCCGGGTGGTGACGGATGTCGCGGAGCAGTTGGCGCCGCGGGCGGTGGTCTCGACAGGCTCGACCACCGAACGGGACGTGGTCTCGACAGGCTCGACCACCGAACGCGACGTGGTCTCGACAGGCTCGACCACCGAACGGGACGTGGCCTCGACAGGCTCGACCACCGGGGCGGCTTCGACCACCGACGTCATCACCATCCGCGGGCCGCTCGCCCGCGCCTCCCTCCGCCTGGGCGTGCTGCGGCTGCCCGATGCCAAGGAACGTCTGGCCTGGTTGCTCAGCCACGTCGCCGAGCTGCCCGGCAGCGGAATCATCTACACCCTCACCGTGTCCGCCGCCGAAGACACCGCGCGGCTTCTCCGCGAGGCCGGCCACGCCGTGCGCGCCTACACCGGCCAGACCGACACCACCGAACGCGAAGAGAGCGAGCAACTCCTCAAGGACAACCAGGTCAAGGCGCTCGTGGCCACCAGCGCCCTCGGCATGGGCTTCGACAAGCCCGACCTCGGGTTCGTCCTGCACCTCGGCGCGCCCAGCTCCCCGGTCGCCTACTACCAGCAGGTCGGCCGCGCCGGCCGCGCCACCGCCAACGCCGAGGTGCTGCTGCTCCCCGGCCCCGAGGACGAAGCCATCTGGCAGTACTTCGCCACATCGTCGATGCCCAGCGAGTCCCGCGCCACCTCCGTGATCAGCGCCCTCCGCGCCAACGGTGACCAGCCGATGTCGACGCCGGCCCTGGAGGCCAGGGTCGACATCCGCCGCAGCCCGCTGGAGCTGCTGCTGAAGGTGCTCGACGTCGACGGCGCCGTCCGCCGGGTGAAGGGCGGCTGGGTCGCCACCGGCCAGGACTGGTTTTACGACGCCGAACGCTACGACCGGATCGCCGCCGCCCGCGTTGCCGAGCAGCAGCACATGATCGACTATGAACGCAGCGCCGGTTGCCGCATGGAGTACCTTCAGCATTCCCTCGACGACGAGACCGCCGCCCGGTGCGGCCGCTGCGACAACTGCGCCGGCGCCTGGTTCCCGACCTCGGTGGCAGCGGATGCCGCATCCGCCGCCGCGAGTTCGCTCGATCGGGTGGGAGTGGTCGTCGAACCTCGCGCCCAGTGGCCGACGGGCGTGGCAAACCTGGGCATACCGGTCCGCGGCAACATCGCCCCCGCCGAACGCGCCGCACCGGGACGGGCGCTCGCGCGGCTCACCGACCTCGGCTGGGGCGGACCGCTGCGGGACATCTTCGCGCCTACCGCTGCCGACGCACCGGCGACCCCGGCCATGGTGCAGGCCTGTATCCGGGTGCTCGCCGAATGGAAGTGGGAGGAGCGGCCCGCGGCGGTGGTGAGCATGCCCAGCCGGAAGCATCCGCTGCTGGTCGACTCGGTCGCCCGCACCTTCGCTGAGGTGGGCCGGCTTTCGTGGGTCGGTTCACTCGAACTCGCCAACGGCGGCCCGACCGGGGAGCCGGGCGGCAACAGCGCCTACCGGCTGTCGAACGTCTGGGACCGGTTCGCGGTCGGGCCCGAACTCGCCCAGGCACTGCAGGAACTCGGCGACCGCCCGGTGCTCCTCGTGGACGACATCGCCGACAGCCGCTGGACCCTGACCGTGGCCGCGCGCCTGCTGCGCCGCGCCGGGGCGTCCGCTGTGCTGCCGTTCACCCTCGCACTGCGGTCGTAGCAACCAGCCAATTCCGGGGCCTACAGGTCGTCGAGACTCGGGTCCCCGGGGGCCTCGGGGTCGTGCGACGGAATGTCGTCGTCGGCGTCCACGTCGTTCCGGACGGGATTCTCATCGACCGCATCTGCGTCAGCGTCGGCATCCAGGGCGTCGGCCGTGTGGGCGGCCCCGTCGGCGGCCGTGTGGTCGCCGACCGCGCCGTCACCGGCGTCTTCGAGTGGGCCGTCTTCCTCCGGCTCGAAATGGGACCCGCCGGGCTGGTAACCGGCAGCGACTCCGGTGTCAGAATTCGGGATCGTGCCGTCCTTGCCGAGACCGCCCTCGGACTTCTGACCTTCTGGATCCGACATCGGAACGCCTCCCTCGGCACCTTCGTTTCGTTCCAGCGTCCCACTAAGCGCCACGAGCGCAAGGCCCAGCGGCGCACCCGGCTCAATACAGGAAGATCGGCAGCCACTCCGGGTTGTGCGCGTGCAACAACACCAGGAACACCACGAGGTCGAACAACAGGTGCACGCACACCACATAGGTGAGCGACTTCACCTTGGCGAATATCCAGCCCTGCACCAGCGCGAACGGGATCGTGAACGCCGGGGCCCAGCTGCGATAGCCGAGCTCCCACAGGAACGACACGAACATCACCGCCTGCAGCAGGTTCGCCTGCCAGAGCGGGAAGTGCGGTCGGAGCAGCGCGAATACCGTGCAGATGAAGAACAGCTCATCCCAGATGCCGACCGCGTTCACGCCCACGAACAGGCGGCCGATTTCGTCGGGCTCGTGGATCGCCGGCCAGTTCTGGTACGACCCCGACCTGATGAAGTACGTCGGCAGCAGCCCCCAGGCCAGCACGACCGCGATGCCCAGCCAGGCCCGCTCGAGAGTGGTCCAGCGGTTGCCGGTCCGGATCGGGAAGCGGATGAACCGGTCCCGGAACGCGAACCGGTCAAGCAGGTAGGGCACCACCACGGCGAGCGCGAGCGCGACCCCCATCACGGCGATATGCCCGTAACTGATATCGGCCTCGAGCGACACCGTGCTGATGATGGCGAGGCCGAGCGCGATCAGCAGCAGGCTGCGGAACAGCGGCCGGTCGGTCACGAAGGCGAGGGACAGGCTCGCCACCAGCGTCACGTAGCCGGCCAGCGGATTCTGGACCCAGAACAACAGCACAGCGGATGCCGCGACACCGGCCGCCGGCACCAGGCCCCAACTGAACCGTGGTCTGGTTCGCGTCGCATCCGCTGTCGGGGTGGTCACAGCGACCAGCATGCCATGACCCAACCAGGCCGACACGTAACCCGCGGTAAACGGAATAAGTCGGGCAACTCCCGTTGTTACGCTGAAAGACCAGCACGCATCTTCATGCGTGCGCATACGATCTCTCGGTAAAGGCTCCCCCATGAAAGCTAAGTTCATCGCTGCTGCACTCCTGACGGCTGTCGCCGTGTCGCTCACCGGCTGCGCAACATCCGGTGGCGGCGCCGCACGCTCCTCGAGTGCAACGGGCGATGACTCGCTGGCCGCCGTGCAGAAGGCCGGCGTATTGACGATCGGCACCGAGGGCACCTACCGGCCGTTCTCCTTCCATGCCGGCGGATCCGGCGATCTCACCGGCTACGACGTCGAGGTCGCCCAGGCTGTCGCCGGCAAGCTCGGCGTCAAGGCCACCTTCGAAGAGACCCAGTGGGACGGCATCTTCGCGGGCCTCGAGGCCGGCCGTTTCGACGTGATCGGCAACCAGGTCACGATCAACGCGGAGCGCAGCGCGAAGTACGAGTTCTCCAAGCCCTACACCGTTTCCACGGGCGTGGTCGTGGTTCCCGACGGCGACACCAGCATCACCTCGTTCAAGTCGCTCGCCGGCAAGACCACCGCCCAGTCGCTCACCAGCAACTGGTACACCCTCGCCAAGGACAGCGGCGCGACCGTG
The DNA here is from genome assembly GCF_052114945.1 of Glaciibacter sp. 2TAF33. NCBI lineage: Bacteria > Bacillati > Actinomycetota > Actinomycetes > Micrococcales > Microbacteriaceae > Glaciibacter > Glaciibacter sp. 2TAF33. Next base: position 29,792 of record NZ_JBFRFS010000007.1, on the reverse strand, counting down.
GAAGGCGTCGAAGGCTGGGCGCAGGCGGTCGACCTGGTCAAGCAGGGCCGCGTCGACGCGACCATCAACGACAAGCTCACCTGGCTCGACTACAAGAACGACAAAGGCGCCAACGGCCTGAAGGTCGCCGCAGAGACCGATGAGAAGTCCGAGAGCGCGTTCGCTTTCAAGAAGGGCAGCACCACGCTGACGGATGCCGTCAATACCGCACTCGACGACCTCCGCGCCGACGGCACCCTCGCGACGATCTCGAAGAAGTACTTCGGCGAAGACGTCTCAGAGTGAGGCGAGCTCGGCGGGTCACGCGGCGCCGGGCACGTGAAGTGACCGGCGGGTTGGCCCGCGCGTCGGCGCCCGTGACGACGCAGTAGAGTCGCCTCCATGACCCAGTCCCCGTGGGACCTGTTCCTGAGTTCGCTGTGGCCGATCCTCTCCGGCGCGGTGCAGGGCACCATCCCGCTCGCCCTGATCTCCTTCGCGATCGGGTTGGTGCTGGCGCTCGCGCTGGCGCTGATGCGCCTGTCCAAGCGGGCCTGGGTGTCCGGGATCGCCCGGGTGTACATCTCCATCGTGCGCGGCACTCCCCTGCTGGTGCAGTTGTTCGTGATCTTCTACGGGCTGCCGTCGGTCGGGGTGCTCATCGACCCATGGCCGAGCGCGATCGTTGCGTTCTCGATCAACGTCGGCGGGTATGCGGCCGAAGTGATCCGGGCTGCGATCCTGTCGGTGCCCCGCGGGCAATGGGAAGCCGCGTACATGGTGGGCATGTCGCACCGTCGCGCGCTCGGCCGGATCATCCTGCCGCAGGCCGCACGGGTCTCGGTGCCGCCGCTGTCGAACACCTTCATCAGCCTGGTCAAGGACACGTCGCTGGCGTCGTTGATCCTGGTCACCGAGCTGTTTCGGCAGGCACAGCAGGTGGCTGCCTTCAGCCAGGAATTCATGCTGCTCTACCTCGAGGCGGCGCTGATCTACTGGCTGATCTGCCTGGTGCTCTCCAGCGGCCAGAGCGTGCTCGAGAAGCGATTGGACCGTTATGTCGCCCACTGACCATCCCACCGGACCCGACCTGCCCACCGGACCCGACCTGCCCACCGGACCCGGCCAGCCCACCGGACCCGACGCGGCCGGTGCCTCCGCCGGCGCTGCGGCATCCGCTTTGCTCACGGTGACCGGGCTGGAGAAGAGCTTCGGCGCCAACCGGGTGCTGCACTCGATCGACCTCGCGGTCGACCGCGGCGAGGTGCTGGTGCTGATCGGGTCGTCCGGTTCGGGCAAGACCACGATCCTCCGCTGCCTGAACGGTCTGGAGATCGCGGACGGCGGCGTGGTCGATGTGGCCGGCGAGGTGCGGGTGGACTTCGGGGGGCATCCGTCGAAGAAGGAACTCGCCGCGCTCCGTGACCGGTCGGCGATGGTCTTCCAGCACTACAACCTGTTCCCGCACATGACCGTGCTGGAGAACGTGATCGAGGGGCCGGTCGGCGTGCAACGCCGCCCACGTGCCGAGGTGACCGAGGAAGCGCTCGCCCTGCTGGCCCGGGTGGGGCTGTCCGAGAAGCGGGACAGCTACCCGTTCGAACTCTCCGGCGGCCAGCAGCAGCGGGTCGGCATCGTTCGGGCGCTGGCCCTCAAGCCGCAACTGCTGCTGTTCGACGAGCCGACGTCGGCGCTTGACCCTGAGCTGGTCGGCGATGTGCTGCGGCTGATCAAGGAACTGGCGCTCGAGGGCTGGAGCATGGTGATCGTCACCCACGAACTCGAGTTCGCCCGCGAGGTCGCGCACGAGGTGGCATTCGTCGACGGCGGAAGCATCATCGAGCGCGGGCATCCGTCTCAGTTGCTGCGGAATCCGCAGCACGAACGCACCAAGCAGTTCCTGCACCGGCTGCTGTTCCCGTTCTAGGCCCGGGCGTTACTGGTGCGTGGTCTTCTCCACGCTCATCACCAGGATGACCCGGTCGGCCTTGTCCGCCGGCGCCTGCTGCGCGGCGTTGCCGTACCGCTGGCCGAGGCGTACGTAGAACGCGCCCTCCGGGTCGGGGATGGTGTCGATGAGCTTCCCGCGCACCTCGAGGTACGAGGTGGGCTTGTCCGGATCCATCACGGCGATCGCCATCGAGGGGTTCTGCTTGAGGTTCCGGAACTTGGCCCGCTTGGTGGTGTGCGTGAAACGGATGACGTCACCGTCGTATTCGAACCACATCGGGTTCACCTGCACCGTGTTGTCGGGCCGGATCGTGCCGAGACTGCCGAAATTCGGTTCGGTCAGCAGGTGGACGTATTTTTCGGGGATCACAGAACTCATGCCTCCATTCAATCCTGATTCGTACTGACGGCTGACATTGGTGTCCGTCAGGCGTAGCATCCGTGGCAGAACGGGTTGTCGCATTTCAAGCGCCGGTACCCGCTGGTGCTCGGCAGCCCGGGGCTGAGAGTCGCAACCGATGAATATGGCAATGCAGATGATGGAGAATCACGCCAAGATGATGCCCGATTCGGGCATGGACATGACGATGATGCAGGAGTGTATCGAGGCGTGTTCGGCCTGTGAGCAGGCGTGCACGATGTGCGCCGGTTCAATGATGGGTGAGGACATGGCGATGTGCTCGGGCATGTGCATGAACACCGCGGACATGACCAACACCATGATGCGGTCGATGATGCGCCCGAACGGTATGCACATGCAGAGCATGATGGCGATGCTTGACGCCACCATGATGATGTGCACCGCCTGCGCCGAGGAATGCATGAAGCACGCCGACATGAACGAGGACTGCCGCATGTGCGCGGAGACCTGCCGCCAGTGCGCGATGGCGTGTCAGAAGATGATGGACGCCATGAAGAGCATGATGCCAACCAGCTAAGAATTCGAAGGCGCTCAGCCCAGCGCAGCCACCAGAACGTTGAACCGCTCACGGCCGACCGCGAGCGTGTGGTAAATCGCGTGCACGGCGACCGGCAGTCCCGGTGAAACGGATGCCGTCAGGTCGGAATGGCTCCACACCCACACGGTTTCGCCCCCGACCGTCTCGCCCGCGCCCGCCTCGTTGGGCTGCAGCAGTTCAACCCCGACCCAGCCGCCCGCGCTGACGTGGCTGACCAGTCCGTCCCGCCACTTGCTCGGTGTGGCGGCGGCGACTCGCTCCTGCAGTGCGGACAGGGTGTGGCCGGGGGCGCTGCTCGCGCAGGACTCGCCGTGGGCGTGTGTGCACTGCATGACTGCCGCCACTCCTGGTGTGAGATTCGTCATCCTGACCTCCTGTCCGATTTGCGTGCGGGATTGCGTTCTCAGGAGTGTAGATTCCGAAGCTCTGAATCTCGCCCCGAGCCGTCACACAACGCAACAGTTCCGACAGCGCACCGGTCGTCTCGGCGAACTACGCTGAAGAGCATGACTCTTCCTCCCGTCGCCGCGAAGAAGCCGGTGGAGCGCATCCACCACAACGACGTCTACGTCGACAACTACGAGTGGCTGCGCGACAAGGACAACCCGGAGGTCGTCACCCACCTCGAGGCCGAGAACGCCTACACCGATGCCCGCACCGGGCACCTGGAACTACTGCAGGAACAGATCTTCGAAGAAATCAAGGGCCGCACCCAGGAGACTGACCTGAGCGTCCCGGTGCGCCGCGGGGAGTGGTGGTACTACACCCGCACTGTCGAGGGCAAGCAGTACGGCATCCACTGCCGCGCACCGATCGCGGCGCCGGATGATTGGACTCCCCCGGTGATCGACGAGGGCGCCGTCACCTCGCTCGCCGGCGAACAGGTGATCCTGGACGACAACGTCGAGGCTGCCGATCACGAGTTCTACGCCCTCGGCAGTTTCGACCTCAGCACCGATGGCAACCTGCTGCTGTATGCCGTCGACACGGCCGGCGATGAGCGATATACCATCCGGGTTCGCGACCTCGCCTCCGGGCAGAACCTCCCCGACGAGATCCCGAACACCGGCGGCGGCGCGATCTTCGACCCCAGCGGGCGGTTCATCTTCTACGCGACCGTCGACGAAGCCTGGCGCCCGGACACCATCTGGCGTCACGAGGTGGGAACCGGTCCTGCCCACGGCGCTCCGGCATCCGCCGACTTCTCGGTTTTTCACGAACCGGATGAACGGTTCTGGGTCGGCGTCGGCACCACCCGCAGCCGCAAGTTCATCCTGGTCGGGGCCGGTTCGAGCGTGACCAGTGAGAGCTGGCTGCTCGACGCCGACGATCCGACCGGCGAGTTCCGGGTGGTCTGGCCGCGTAAGGACAACGTCGAATACGACGTGGAGCACGCCGTCATCAGCGGCGAGGACCGGCTGCTGATCGTGCACAATGACGACGCGATGAACTTCGAACTGGTGAGCGTCGCCGCGGCGGATCCGCAGGGCGAGCGACGCACGGTGCTGCCCCACCACGAGGAGATCCGACTGGAGAGCGTCGACGCCTTCCGGGATTTCGTGGTGGTGGAGTACCGCAAGGAAGGCCTCTCCCGGGTGGCCGTGGCCCGCAGGGGCGCCAAGCACGACGACGGGCTGACCGAGCTGAAGTTCTCCGAGCCCCTGTTCACGGTCGGCCTCGCCGGTAACCCGGAATGGGAGCAGCCGACGATCCGGCTCGGCTACACCAGCTTCGTCACACCCTCAACCGTGTACGACTACGTGGTCGCCACCGGGGAACTGCACCTGCGCAAACAGCAGCCGGTACTGGGCGGATATGACCCAGACCTGTTCGAGCAGCGTCGGGAATGGGCCGTCGCCGATGACGGTACGCGCATCCCGATCTCACTGGTGTACCGGAAGGACCTGGTTGCGCCGGGTCGGCCGGCTCCCACGCTCCTGTACGGCTATGGCTCCTACGAGCACAGCATCGACCCGGGGTTCGGAATCCCGCGGCTGAGCTTGCTGGATCGGGGCATGATCTTCGCGGTGGCGCACGTGCGCGGCGGGGGCGAGCTCGGCCGGCTCTGGTACGAGGGCGGAAAGAAACACCACAAGCGCAACAGCTTCACCGATTTCGTGGCGTGCGCCGAGTTCCTGATCGACAACGACTACACCGCCCCCGACCGACTGGTTGCGCACGGCGGGAGCGCCGGTGGCCTGCTGATGGGCGCGGTCGCGAACATGGCGCCGAGACTGTTCGCGGGGATCCTCGCCGACGTGCCGTTCGTCGATCCGCTGACGTCTATCCTGGACCCGTCCCTGCCGCTGACAGTGATCGAGTGGGACGAGTGGGGCGATCCGCTGCACGACCCCGAGGCGTATGCCTGCATCAAGTCGTACTCACCGGTCGAGAACGTGCACGCCACCCACTATCCGCGGATCCTGGCCGTGACCAGCCTGAACGACACCCGGGTGCTCTACGTCGAACCGGCAAAGTGGGTGGCCAGGTTGCGCGAGGTCGGCGCCGATGCCCTGCTGAAGACGGAGATGTCGGCCGGCCACGGCGGGGTGTCCGGCCGGTACTCGGCCTGGCGCGAGCGGGCGTTCGACTACGCCTGGGTGATCGACGTCGCCGGGGCGCATCCGTCGGGTGAAGGCGTTCCGGCCGCGGAATAACACGCCGGTAAACGCTCCAACTTACGGATCTTTTTCGTCGGCGCAAGGGGGTTGGCGGGTTTGAACGCCGGGCTTACGTTGGGCCCAAACATCGATCGGACGACCGGTGTGTCCATCGGGCTGCGGCTTCCACCGCACCCCTCACGACGAACAGGGTTGACATGACGAACAACTATCCCTCGGACATTCCGCCCCAAGATTCATCCACCGGAATGGGCTCCAGCACCGGACTGTCGAGCGCAGACCTCGACGACGACTTTGCTGTCGAGACCGTTGGCGGCACCGACATGAGCTCCGGCGCCGGTACCTCCGCCGGCGAGGTGAAGGACGAGGCGTCGAAGCTGGCCGGCCAGGCCGCCGACGCCGGCCAGCACGTGGCGCAGGTCGCCAAGGAGGAGACCAAGAAGGTCGCGGCCGAGACCGGAACACAAGTGAAGAACCTCGTGCGCGAGGCCGGAACCGAGCTCAAGGACCAGGCCGCCGCCCAGCAGGCACGCGTGGCTAATGGTCTCCGTTCGGTCGGCACGGAACTCTCCAGCATGGCCGAAAAGGCCGAGAACCCCGGGATGGCCACCGACCTGGTACACCAAGTCTCGGCCAGGGCCAGCTCGGTCGCGGACTGGCTTGACGCCCGCGAACCCGGCTCGATCCTCGAGGAAGTGAAGGGATTCGCCCGGCAGCGGCCCGGCGTCTTCATCGCACTGGCCGCGGGCGCCGGCATCCTGGCCGGTCGGCTGACGCGCGCACTGACCGAGCACTCCGATTCAGATTCCGACGCGGCCTCCCGGCCCTCGTCGACACCGGCCAACGGTGCGCCGGTCTACGGCAGCAACGCCCCCGTCGGCGGCGTGCCCGCGACAGATCTACCGGTCTACGGCAGCCTCAGCGGAGACCTCTCTGCCCCTGAGAGCGGAGCGCCAGGCGTGAACCCGACAGGCGGCCTGTGATGGCCGACGAGTTCCGCTCTGAATCCGAACAACGGGCGTCCTCCGAGTCGCTGGGCGAGTTGCTCGCCGAAGTCAGCCGTGACGTCTCAACCTTGATGCGGCAGGAGGTCGAGCTGGCCAAGGCCGAACTCAAGCAGTCCGCCACGCGCGCCGGGAAGGGCGCCGGAATGTTCAGCGGCGCAGGAATCGCGGCCATCATGGCGCTCCTGTTCCTGTCCATCACTGTCTGGTGGGCGCTGGGCTACCTGATCGGCAACGCCTGGTCCGCACTGGTCGTCGCCGTGATCTGGGGCATCGTTGCCGCAATCCTGGCAATGGTGGGCAAGAAGGAGATCGACCAGATGCGAGGCATGCCGAAGACGGTAGACAGCCTCAAGAAGATACCCGACGTAGTGACACGAAATGAGGAAAACCGATGACTGACCCCAACGTGATCCGTTCCGACATCGAACGGACCCGGTCCGAGCTGAGTGAAGACGTCGACGCCCTGGCCGACAAGGTCAGCCCGTCGAAGATCGCCCAGCGGCAGACCGACAAAGTGAAGGGCGCCTTGTCCAGCGTGAAGGATCGCGTGATGGGAACCGCTGACGACGCCAAGGCATCCGTGGGATCGGCCGTCGGCTCTGCCGGCGAGGCCGTGGCCAACGCGCCGAAGTCGGCGGCCCGGGTGGCGAAGGGCAACCCGCTCGCGGTCGGCCTGATCGCCTTCGGAGCCGGATGGCTCGCGTCGTCCTTCCTTCCGGCCACTGACCCGGAGAAGCGCGCCGCGGAGAAGGTGAAGGACGCCGCCGCCCCGCTCGTCTCCGAATTGAAGGACGTGGCGAAGGAATCTGCTGACCACCTTCGTGAGCCCGCCCAGGAGGCGTTCGCCGCAGTGAAGGACACCGCAACGGATGCCGCTGAGACGGTCAAGGACGAAGGCACCGGTGCCGCCCAAGACCTCAAGGGCCAGGCGCAGGACGCCAAGCACAGTATCGAGTAACACACCGCACTGAGAGGGTGGCCGTCGTCCCGCGGGACGACGGCCATCCTCTCTCGCTGGTCTCGCTGGCGGGTCTCCGTCACCCGATCCGCGGCGCGCCCGCCGCCGCATCGCGCCCGCCGGTCGCCACCCGCGCTGCCGTCGCCCGCCGCCGCCCCGCGCACCGCGCCTACCGCCCTGACCTCCGCCCGCACCGCGCCAACCGCCACCGCCGCCCGCGCTGCACCAACCGCCCTGCGGATTCCTTCGCGCTGAGGTTTTCGCCACGCGCGCATGGCACGCCCGCCGCGCGTGGAAAAATCCTCAGCGCGACGGCATCCGTCACCCACCCGCATCCGTGGCGCGACGGCATCCGTGGCGCGATGGCTATCACCCCTTGGTGATCCATCGCATTCGGCTTAGCGTCAGGTGTAACGATCGAAGGAGACACCTGATGAGCGACCCCACAGACGACGAATCAGCCACCGGGCTGGGAGCCGGGACCGGCTCTGCGTCGGGCAGCGACCCGGACTTTTCGGTCGACCGCGACAACGCCGCGGGCGGACGTAAGGATGCCGAAGCGGCAGCTCGGGCCGACGAGGAGGACGCTGAGGAAGACGCCGACGCCCGCCAGGAAGCCGAAGAGGAATCGGCCTACCGCGCCGATCTCGACGAAAACCTGCGCGACGGACTCGACCCCGCGACGCAGAACGAAATCGCGGCCGGCGGGCTTACCGAGGGCCTGTAGCACGCCATCCACGGAGAGAAGGCATCGAGTCGCCCACTTCTGCTGTCACAGACGGATCAGGACAGCAGAAGTGGGCGAATGGGCGACTCCGCGACTCCGCGGCCGGGCGACTTTGCGGCTGGGCGATTCGGCGGCTGGGTGGTTCCTAAGCGACTGCGCTGGATGACGCCCAGAGGTTGATGCCCTGGTCGGTGGCGTGTTTGTCGATCTCGGCCAACTCGGCATCCGTGAACGAAAGGTTCTGCAGCGCCGCCACGTTCGTTTCCAGCTGGGCAACGGATGATGCGCCGATCAGCGCCGTCGTCACCTCCCGGTTCCGCAAGACCCAGGCCAGCGCCAGCTGGGCGAGGGACTGGCCACGCGATTCGGCGATGCCGGTGAGTGCCCTGATCGCGGCCAGAGTGTCATCGTTCACCATGTCCTTGCGGGCCGAACCCTCGCGCGCCACCCGCGAGTCATCGGGGATCCCACGAAGGTAGCGGTCGGTGAGCAGCCCCTGCGCCAACGGGGAAAAGGCGATGCACCCGACGCCGAGGTCGTCCAGGGTGTCCAGCAGCCCGTCCTCGACCCAACGGTTGAACATCGAATACGACGGCTGGTGGATCAGCAACGGCGTGCCGAGGTCCGCCAGGATCTCAGCCGCCCGGCGGGTTCGCTCAGGCGAGTAGGACGAGATGCCGGCGTAGAGCGCACGCCCACTGGTCACGGCCGTGTGCAGGGCGCCCATTGTCTCTTCGAGCGGGGTGTCGGGATCGGCGCGGTGGGAGTAGAAGATGTCGACGTAGTCCAGTCCCATCCGTTCCAGCGACTGGTCGAGGCTTGAGAGCAGGTACTTGCGCGATCCGAAGTTTCCGTACGGCCCGGGCCACATGTCGTACCCGGCCTTGGTCGAGATGACGAGTTCGTCGCGGTGCCGAGCGAAGTCCTTGAGCATGTGCTCGCCGAAGTTCGACTCGGCGCTCCCGTATGGCGGGCCGTAGTTGTTCGCCAGGTCAAAGTGCGTGATGCCCAGGTCGAACGCGCGGCGAAGGATGTCCCGCTGGGTTTCGAACGGCTTGTCGTGGCCGAAGTTCTGCCACAAGCCCAGGGAGATAGCCGGCAGCTTGAGGCCGCTCTTTCCGGTGCGGCGGTAGGGCATGGAGTCATATCGGAGCTCTGCGGGAATGTACGTCACGCATCAATACTGGCAGCGATCAATCGGTCGTGGGCTCCCCCTTGTGGCAGGTGCAAGACCGGCCTTCACTGGAAGTACCGATGGAAAGGATTCACCATGAGTACACCGGACTACCCAGAACGCCACGACAGCGTGAGCGACCAGCCCACCGAACGGGTTGACTACCGGGAGCCCGCTGCGGTGCCGGCATCGTCCATGCCGGAACCTGCACCGGCAGCCGTTCCCGCCGACTCACAGCCCTCGCTGCGTGAAGATGTTCTCGCCCGCGAGCAGGAACGCTTCGGCGGGGTGAAGGTCGGCTCGGCATTCTTCGGCTGGCTGACGGCAACCGGCACCGCGGTGCTCCTCACTGCCCTGGTGGCCGCGGCCGGCGCGGCCGTCGGACTCGGCGTCACCGGCAGCGCCGAGGAGGCCGGACAGGCCGCCAATGAGAACGCCACCACGGTCGGCCTCGTGGGCGCGATCGCGCTCATCGTCATTGCCCTCATCGCCTACTACTCCGGCGGCTATGTCGCCGGCCGGATGGCCCGCTTCAACGGCGCCAAGCAGGGCATCGCCGTGTGGCTCTGGGCGGTCGTGATCGCCATCGTCGTCGCCGTGATCGGCGCCATCGCCGGGGCGCAATTCAACATCCTCGCCGACGTCAACGCGTTCCCGAGGCTTCCGATCAATGAGGGAGACCTCACCACGGCCGGTGTGGTCACAGCGATTCTTGTCGCACTCGCCAGCCTCGGCGGCGCCATCCTCGGCGGACTCGCCGGAATGCGGTTCCACCGCCGCGTCGACCGCGTCGGCCTCGGCCGGTAACCGCATCCTCCCGGGAAACCGCATCCACTACGACAAGGAGTCGAATTGATCAACGACAGCAACATCGGCGGCATGTCCGGCGCACCCGTGAACGGCCCTGACGACCGCAAGATCGGCACAGTTGGCCAAGTGTTCGTCGACCCGGAAACCGGGATGCCCAACTGGATCACCGTTCACACCGGCCTGTTCGGCCGCCGTGAATCGTTCGTTCCGCTCGACGGTGCGACCTGGGACAACGAGGTCATCCGCGTCGCGATCGACAAGGACATCATCAAGGACGCTCCCCGGATCGACGCCGGCGAACCACTCACCCCGGAGAACGAAGCAGCCCTGTACCGCTACTACACCGCGCAGGCAACGGACGCCGCCGGTAACGGCGGTGATAACGGTAACGACGGTGTAATGCCCGTGGCCGCGCATGGAAGCCACGAGGAATCGCCGGCTCCCGGCCGCAGCCGACTCCAGCAGTACCAGCGACCGAACGCCGACACCGCGCTCGCCGAATCACGGCCGGACACCGGACAGGGCGGGATGGTCGACGCGGAGAGCGAGCAGAGCGCAGAGGCAGTCGGCCAACCGGGCGTGGCCGCAGACGACCCGCATGCCTACACGATCGAGGACGCCGGAACTGATGCCAACGGAACACCCGACGCCTCGACGGACGCGTCAACACACGTCGCTACCAACCCCTCCACCGACGCATCAGCCGGCACGGGAGCCCGTGCCGTTCCTGGCGCAACCGAAACCGGGCAGCAGCGCGGACGGCATGTGCGAGACGACTGAGTCGTACATGGCGGAATAGCAGCGCGGAGTGGCTTCGAGGATTCGCTGCTCCACCCGGTTTACCGGAAGCAGCGGACGCGTTACCATTCCGGTATTCAGATCGCTCGCCACCGAACGACCGCGATGATTCGAACCAGCCGCCCTGCGTGACGGTTGCTGCGTTGGGAATCCGCTGATGACGTCCACCGTGCCACCTCGTTCAGACCGGGTCGAGAGCAAAGGGCTCAAAGACGGCGCCCTCGGGCTGATCTCAAGCGTCGTGGTCGGCGTGTCCTCGACGGCCCCGGCCTACAGCCTCGCCGCCAGCCTGGGATTCATCGTCGCCAGTGGCGGCGCACTCCTCTCGGGCGTTCATGCCCCCGGGATTGTGCTGCTCGCCTTCATCCCGATGTACTTCATCGCGGTGGCCTACCAGGAGCTCAATCGGGCCGAACCCGACTGCGGCACCACCTTCACCTGGGCGACCCGGGCATTCGGTCCCGTCACCGGCTGGATGGGCGGGTGGGGAATCATCGTCGCCGACGTCATCGTGATGGCCAACCTCGCTGCGGTCGCCGGCTCGTACTCGTTCACATTCATCGGCGGATTCGGCCTCCCCGCCGTCGCCGACCTCGCCGACAGCGTGCTCTGGTCCACGGTGGCGGGGCTCGCGTGGATCGCGATCATGACCTACATCTGTTACCGCGGCATCGAATTGTCCGCACGCATCCAGATGGTGTTGCTCAGCATCGAGGTGATCGTGCTGATCCTGTTCGCGGCGTTCGCGCTGGTACGGGTCTACACCGGCACCGGTGAGAGCTACTCGATCGTTCCCGCGCTCGACTGGTTCAACCCGTTCGGGCTGGATTTCGGCAGCATCATCGCTCCGGCCCTGCTCACCGCGATTTTCATCTACTGGGGCTGGGACACCGCCGTCTCGGTGAACGAGGAAACCAGCGACCCGGGCAAGACCCCCGGACGCGCTGCCGTCATCAGCACCATCCTGCTGCTGGTCACCTACGCACTGGTCACCGTCGCGGCCGTCGCCTTCGCCGGGGTCGATACCAAGGGAATCGGGCTCGGCAACGAGGCGAACGCCAACGACGTGTTCACAGCCATCGGCCCGGCACTCTTCGGCGACAGCGTGATCGGCCACATCTGTATCTTGTTCCTGGCGGCGTCGATCCTCACGTCGGCATCCGCTTCGACCCAGACCACCATCCTGCCCACCGCCCGCACCACGCTGTCGATGGCTGTTTTCAAGGCGATTCCCGAGCAATTCGCGCGCATCCACCCGCGTTTTCTCACACCGACCTGGTCGACGATCGGCATGGGACTGGCCTCGATGGCGTTCTACCTCATCTTCACCCTGATCAGTTCGAACCTGCTCAACGCGCTGATCGGGTCGATCGGCCTGATGATCGCGTTCTACTACGGGCTCACCGGCTTCACCTGCGTCTGGTACTACCGCAAGACGCTCACCTCGTCGTTCCGCAACCTCGTCATGCGCGGCATCTTCCCGCTGGCCGGCGGGCTGATGCTCTTGGCGGTATTCATCTACGGCACCATCCAGTTCGCTGCCCCCGACTGGCTGACCGACGACAACGGCAACAACGTGACCATCTTCGGCATCGGCGCCGAGGCGGTGGTCGGAATCGGCGGGCTGCTGCTCGGGGTGGTGCTGATGCTGATCTGGTGGGCGCGGCGGCCGGACTACTTCCTCGGCCGGACCCTGCCGAGGGCCTCCGACCAGACAACGGATGCGCCGGCGCCGGCCAGCCAGACCCCGGCGGCCTAGGAACACCAGAGCACCAGATTCTGCACCCTCGTTCATGAGAGCATTTATGAATGTCCTCAGACGCGTTCCCGCTCGTGGACATGGGCGACATCATCCGCCTGGTCGGCAAGGCATCGTTCGACCGGGCCCAGGCGTATGCCCGGAACGGCGCGGTCACCGCCCTCGAATGGGACGCCGGCGAAGGCGTGCTCCGTGCCACCGTGCAGGGCAGCGAACCTCGCCCGTACCACTGCGAAATCGAGCTGCACGCCACTCGGAATGGGTACAGCAAGCCGGTGGACAGCACGTGCACCTGCCCCATGGACTGGGATTGCAAGCACGTCGCCGCCACCCTCCTGAGCAGCAATGCCGCCCACCTGAAGCAGGCCGCCGGGGTCGGCGGCGGGCGGCCCCCCACCGAGACCGCACGCGCCCCCGAGTGGAAGCGAGTGGTCGGCGTTGTGACCGAGCCGCCGCCCACGGCCGCGAGCCGCAGGATTCCCGGCTTCGCCAACCCGGCCACCTTCGCCCCGGCACTTCTCAAGCCCCCCGTGACCATGAGCCTGCAGTTCGAGGTTCGTGAGGAAGCCCCGCGCACCGAGGAACGCTGGCGCGGTCCGCAGATCCGTGCGGCCGGAGCGGCCGATGGGGCGTCCGGCCAGATACGGCTCGGGGTGCGGCCGGTGACGCTGGGGGCCTCCGGCAAGTGGGTGCGCGCCGGACTCACCTGGAACAACCTCATATACGGCGTCAACCGGATGAACCTCAACCCGGCCCAGCACCGCTGGTTCTGCCAGCTCGCCGCACTCCACCGGGCCACCCCGCAGGCGTACGCCGGGCAGGACCCCGACTGGTGCTACCTCGACGAATTCAACAGTCCGCTGCTGTGGCCGCTGTTCGCCGAGGCGGTGCGCCTCGGCATCGGCTTCGTCGGCAGCAAGAAGGACACCACCGTCGTCATCGGCCACCGCGCGGACGTGAGCCTCGACGCCTCCACACAACCCGGCGCCGGCCTTCGGCTCACGACGACGCTCATCATCGACGGGACCGCGCACCCCTCCGACCGGGCCGGCGCGATCGCCGACCACGGGGTCTACAGCTACGACCTGGCAACTCCGTCCACCATCACCCTGGCCCCCACCGCTGACACGCTCAGCGCCGAGCAGCACCGCCTCCTCGGCCAGCCGCCGCTGGTGACCGTCCCTGCCCCCGACGTGCCGGAGTTCTTCGCCGATTTCTACCCGGCACTCCGCAAGACGATCCCGGTCACCAGCACGGATGCCTCGGTCGAATTCCCCGAGATCGCGCCACCCGAGCTCGTGCTCACTGCCACGTTCCTGCCGAAGCACACCGTGCGGCTGGACTGGGAATGGGAGTACCACGACACCCCGGTCCCGAGCCGCAAGCCGTTGCGTGCCACCATTGCCGACCAGCACGGCCGCGACGAGACCGTCGAGCAGGAGGCCCTGGCCCGGGTGACCGCCCTGCTCCGCCCCGAGCTGCTGCAGCCGACGTTGACCGTGCAGGGAGTGACGGCAGCCGAGTTCACCGAGAAAGACCTGCCGCGGATCGAGGCGCTCGACGGCGTGCGGGTCGACGTCGTCGGAGACAAGCCGGACTACCGGGAACTGACCGCGCCGCCCACGCTCACTGTCACCACGGTTGAAACCGACCAGCGGGATTGGTTCGACCTCGGCGTCATCGTCACCATCGACGGCAAACAGGTGCCATTCGGGCCGCTGTTCAAGGCGTTGGCCACCGGGCAGACGAAACTGCTGCTGATCGACCACTCCTACCTGTCGCTCCAGCACCCCGCGTTCGAGCAGCTGCGCGAGCTGATCGACGAGGCCCAATCGCTCGCGGAGTGGGAGACCGGGCTTCGCATCAGCCGCTACCAGGCCGGCCTCTGGGCCGAGTTCGAAGATCTCGCCGACTCGACCGAGCAGGCGGAGGGTTGGCGTGCAGCGGTCAGCGGATTGAATGAACTGGCCGCACTCGACACCCTCGCCACTCCCACTCCCCTGCCCACTGGTTTGCGGGCGACTCTCCGCCCGTACCAGCGCGACGGCTTCAACTGGCTCACATTCCTGTGGCGGCATGAACTCGGGGGCATTCTCGCCGACGACATGGGGCTGGGCAAGACGCTGCAGACCCTTGCCCTGATCCTGCACGCCAGGGAGCAGGGAGATGACAGGCGCCCCTTCCTGGTGGTCGCCCCCACCTCCGTCGTCTCGAACTGGCTCACCGAGGCCGCGCGTTTCGCCCCGGGATTGACCGTCGTCGGCATCGCCGCCACCGCGGCGAAGAGCGGCACCCCGCTGACGGATGCGGCGCTCGGCGCCGACGTGGTGGTCACGTCGTACGCGTTGTTCCGCCTCGATTTCGACTCCTACCAGGCGCACGGATGGGCCGGCCTGATCCTCGACGAAGCGCAGTTCGTGAAGAACCGCGCGGCACGCGTGCACATCAGCGCCCGCGATCTGAATGCCCCGTTCAAGCTGGCCATCACGGGTACTCCGATGGAAAACAACCTCCTCGAGCTTCACTCGCTGTTCTCCATCGTCGCCCCCGGCCTGTTCCCGTCGGCCCGCAAATTCACCGAGGTCTACCAGCGCCCGATCGAAGGCGCCGATAAGGGAGTGCGCAACAACGGCGAAGCGTCGCGGGCGACCACCCCGAACAGCGCCGAGTTGCTCGCCAAGCTGCGCCGACGCATCCGCCCGCTGATGATGCGGCGCAGCAAAGAACTTGTCGCCGGCGACCTCCCGGCCAAGCAGGAACAGTTGCTGCAGATCGACCTCGAGCCACGGCACCGGAAGCTGTATGACACGTTCCTGCAGCGCGAGCGGCAGAAACTGCTCGGGCTGATCGACGATATGGACAAGAACCGGTTCATCGTCTTCCGTTCACTGACCCTTCTGCGGATGCTGAGCCTCGACGCCTCCCTCGTCGACGAGAAGTACGCACACGTGCCCTCGAGCAAGCTCGATGCGCTGCTCGAGCAGTTGGACGACGTGGTTGCCGAGGGTCACCGCGCACTCATCTTCAGCCAGTTCACGTCGTTCCTGAAAAAAGCGGCGGAGCGACTCGACGCGCAAGGCATCGCCTACTGTTACCTGGACGGCTCGACTCTCCACCGGTCTGATGTCATCGACCGGTTCAAGAGCGGCACCGCGCCGGTCTTCCTGATCAGCCTGAAAGCCGGCGGGTTCGGCCTGAACCTCACCGAGGCGGACTACGTCTTCCTGCTCGACCCGTGGTGGAACCCCGCGACCGAGGCGCAGGCCGTCGACCGCACCCACCGCATCGGCCAGACCCGGAACGTCATGGTGTACCGGATGATTGCCACCGGAACCATCGAGGAGAAGGTCATGGCGCTCAAGGACAAGAAGGCGAAACTGTTCCGCTCGGTGATGGACGATGACGCCATGTTCAGTTCGGCGTTGACCGCGGACGACATCCGCGGCCTGCTCGAGGACTGATGGCGGGAATACCTGAGTAAACCTCGACAAACCCGTGTCCCCCGTACTAGGGTGCCGTCGCGACATGTTTTCCGTCGCACCGGGCGACACGTCGACCGGTCGCCATGGTGGCTCGACCCGACGGGTTTCATCGATCAGGCGACCCCGACCGATCGGCACGCCGCCCGGCCATCTCGGTAGCAAAGGAGCACGTGGTGAAAAAACGGATCTTCGTCGCGGTCGCCTGTTCGGCCGCGCTCGTCACGCTGGCCGTGGCGTCCCCGGCGTCGGCAGCACCGTCCATTTCGATCGGCAAGGTCTCGACCATCGCGAACAACCTCGTGGGACCGCTGAGCCTCGCGATTGACGCAACCAGCAACGTCTACGTCTCGCAGAATTTCGCCGGCACACTCGAACGGATCACTCCGGGCGGTAAGCGCACGACGGTTGCCTCCGCACCGGGAATGGAGATCGGTGCGGTGTCGTCGCTCGGCGGCGTGGTCTACTTCTCCCAGGGCGACCAGCCGACAGCGGTGTTCTCGTTGATGAAGCTGACTCCGGGCGGTACCCCGACGCAGCTGGCCGACCTCGGACTGTATGAGGCGACCAACAATCCGGACCAGGTGAACCACTACGGTTTCACCGACCTGACCCCCGAGTGCATGGCGGAGTTCCCGCCGCCTCCGTCGGGCCCTCCCGGACCCGACACGCCTCCGCAGGGGTTCTACACCGGTGTCGTTGACACCCATGTGTATGCGTCGGCCGCGACCAGCAACGCGGTGTACGTCGCGGACGCCGGCGGTAACGACATTCTCCGCGTCGGCATGGACGGCACCGTCTCCACGGTTGCGGTACTGCCGCCCACCGCGCCGGTGACCGTCTCCGCCGAAATGGCGGCGGGTCTCGGCTGGCCCGCGTGCGCGGCCGGGCACGGCTACGCGTTCGAGGCCGTTCCGACTGACGTTGAGATCGGCCCCGGCGGATGGCTGTACGTGACTTCCCTTCCGGGAGGCCCCGAAGACGCCAGCCTGGGCGCACGCGGCAGCATCGTGAAGATCAACCCGGCAACCGGTGAGATCATCACTGTCGCCACCGGGCTCGTCGGAGCCACCGGACTGGCGGTCGACAACATCACGGGCACCATCGCCGTGAATGAGATGTTCGGCGGCCCGAAGGGCACCGGCCAGGTGTCCGTGATCCTGCCGAACACCAGCGTGGCTGCGTCGTCGATCCCGGTGACCTCACCTGCCGCGATCGAATTGCGCAACGGGAAGGTCTACGTGACCCACAACGCCGCCATCTTCGGTCCGACCGGTCCGGAACCCGGAAAGCTGTCGGTCGTGACACTCTCCCTGAGCGGGTCGAGCCGACTGCTCAACTCTGTCGGGTAGGCACCGCTTTCGATAGATTGAACTGGAAGCGTGGGTGATCCCCACCCGGAACCCGGCGGTCCACCGTGCAGGCCGCCGGGTTCGTCCTTGTCTCCGGGCGTCCGGCACGGGGCGCGCGACGTCCCAGCTGTCGGTCAGGCCAGCTCGTAAGCGGGTTCGATCTCGCTCCAGCCTTGGTCGGTGACGGTGATGCGCAGCTTCGCGGGGATCTGTTCCTTCATCGCGTCGACGTGGCTGATCAGGCCGATGGTGCGCCCGCCGGCGCGCAAGCTGTCCAGCGTGCCCATCGCGATCTCCAGCGTGTCGCTGTCGAGCGACCCGAAGCCCTCATCGATGAAGAGGGTGTCGAGGGTGATTCCGCCCGCCTGGTTGGTCACCACCTCCGCCAGCCCGAGGGCAAGGGCCAGCGACGCGAGGAACGTCTCCCCGCCGGAGAGCGAGTGCGTGGGCCGCGCGCGACCGGTGTGCTGGTCGAGAATGGAGAGCCCCAGGCCCGAGCGGGTGTTGCGGTACTGCACCGAATCGTCGTGTTCGAGGAGGTAGCGCCCGCTCGTCATCATTCGCAGTCGGGTGTTGGCCGCCGCGACGATCTCCTCGAGCTGCGCGGCGAGCACGTAGGTTTCCAGGCGCATCCGCTTGGTGTTGGGCTCGTTGCCCTGCACGACGCCGGCCAGTTGGCGCAGGTGCGCGTATGCCTCGTGCAGCCCCGCGGATTCCGTGAGTTGTGCGCGCGCTGACCGCACCACTGCCGTGAGCTGGGTATGGCGTTCCGCGAGGGAACCCTGCGCCGCCAGCGCCTGGTCACGCCGGTCCCGGGCGTCACCCAGCGCATCCTGGCTTTCGGCAAGGTCGATGGGCGTGGCGGGGAGACCGGTAAGTTCGGGCTCGGCGAGCGTGAACCTGGCGGTGCCCACTGCCTGCTCGTGGGCGCGGATCCTGGCTTCGAGCGCGGTCACATCGCCGGCTTCCAGGCGGGCGGCCCGCACTGCCACCTCGTCGTCGAAGTCGAACTCTCGCAGTTGGGCGGCGAGGCCGACCACGGCTGCGGCCAGGGTCTTCGCCTGGGCGCGGCTTTCGGTGATGGCGTCCGCGAGTGCGTTCGCGGCGTCAAGATGCTGCAGAAGGTGACGCACGTGGTCGGAGACGGTGTCATGGCCGGCGAGGTGATTCGCAATTCGCTGCTCGATGGCCGAGCGGGCGGACTGCCGGGCGGCGTGTTCGGCGGCGGCGGCATCGCGGTCGGCGCGCAATTTCTCCAGGCCGGTCTGGGCTGTGGAGAGTTCGCCGCGCAGGCGCGCCTGCTCATCCGCGAGCGTGGTGACCTCACGCCCGGCCGCGCGGGCGTCCTCCAACGTCGCCTTCGCGGCATCGAGCTCGTCGTCCAGCTGCCGGAACGTCTTCTCGCCTGCCAGGGTGCGCGCTTCGGCGAGTTGGGTGCCGAGAGTCCGCGCCTCGCTATGGGCGGAATCCATCGTCGCCTTGCACGCGTCGGCCGCCACACGTGCCCGCTCGATGTCGTCACCGGTGACGGGGTTGCCGCTCGGTCTCGCGGGCGCCGGGTGGTCGGGGGACCCGCACACCGCACACGGTTCGCCCTCGAGCAGGCCCGCGGCCAGTTCGCCCGCATGACCGGCCAGCCGCCGCTGCATCAGCTCATGGATCCGGGCCGCGGCCGCCGCGTAGTCGCCGCTGGCACGAGTCTCGGCGCGCAGGGCGGCATCGTGGCGTGGCGCGAGGGCTTCGGCTTGCTTCGCCGCGGTACGGGCATCCGTCAACCGCTTCACCACATCGGAAATGTCGGCCTCGCCGCCGGCTCGCGCCTGCGCGTGCGCCAGGCGCACACCGACGTCTTCAATGCGGCCCGGGAGCGCCTGGATTCGTTCGGCGGCGTCGGT
Organism: Glaciibacter sp. 2TAF33; assembly: GCF_052114945.1. NCBI lineage: Bacteria > Bacillati > Actinomycetota > Actinomycetes > Micrococcales > Microbacteriaceae > Glaciibacter > Glaciibacter sp. 2TAF33. Next base: position 10,324 of record NZ_JBFRFS010000007.1, on the reverse strand, counting down.
GACGGCGGCATCGCACTCGTCGAACGACGACTGGAGGGCCCTGATCTCGACTGCCAGCGCCGGCAGCTGCAGTTCATCGGCGAGCACCGATTCGAGGCCGCCGAGGGTCTTGGTCGTGCGGTCGATGCTGGACTTGAGGGCAGCACCGGTGATCGCGGCGACGTTCGCCGGTTCGAACGGGCGGTAGGCCTCGCGTGCGGCCACCTCGACAGATGCCGCCTCGTCCCGGTCGGCCTGCGCCTCCTGCCGCGCGAGCACGTGCGGCCACACGGCCGCGGCACGCAATGCGGTGGCGAGTGTCACCCGGTCGGCGTCGACATCGGGCTGCTCCGTCTCCAGCTCCCGGAGTCGGGCGGCAGCGCCGTCCCGACGCTGTTGAAGCTTCCGCCGGTCGGCGAGGGACTGGTGAACGATCTCCGCCGCGGTGACGGCGGCATCGGCGAGCCCCGCCGATTCCGATGCGGCATCCAACTCGTGCCGCAGCCCGGCGAGCGCAGCGGTGAACCAGGCGAGATCGGGCGCCTCGGGCTCGTGTTCCTGGCCGGGCAGCAGGCTGGCCGCGTGCACCGCATGCTGGGCCAGCTTCTGGCGAGCGAACCCCAGCTCGGCCTCCACGGACTTCCGGCGTTCGATCAGGGCCTCTTCCATCTGTTCGAATCGCCGGGTACCGAACAGGCTGCGCAACACGGCCTGACGGTCGTCGTTGCGGGCGAGCAGGAACTCCTGGAATCGGTTCTGGGCGAGGAGGATCACCTGGAGGAACTGGTCCTTCGACAGTCCGAGGATCTGGTCGAGTTCGTTGCCGACGTCGACGGGCCGCGCCGCAACGCCCTCCCAGTCGCCGTCCACCCGGCGGTACAGTTCCGCCGTCGGCTTCTGCAGGGTGGTGCCGTCTCCGCGGGCTTTGGGTCGTGCGTATTCCGGGGTGCGCCGCACCCGGTAGTCGGTCCCGTTGACCGCGAATTCGAGTTCGACGAAGGTGGGGTCGTCGACGTCGCAATAGTCGCTGCGAAGCTTCTGCTGGGTGGTTTCGAAGCGCGGGATACTGCCGTAGAGGGCATAACAGATGGCGTCGAGGATGCTCGACTTCCCGGCTCCCGTCTTGCCGCTGATCAGGAACAGGCCGTCGTCGCGGAACCCCTCGAAGTCGACCGTCTGCTCGGCCTTGTAGGGGCCGAAACCGCACACGGTGAGGTGCTTGATCCTCACGCTGCGGCTCCCCCGACGATCGCTTCGGAGTCGGACAGTCCTCCGGCGACCCGGGCGGCGGCAGGTTGTGCCGACGGAGCCGCGGCGCCGTCGCCGTCGGTGGCCGCGCCGTCGGTGGATGCAGAGACCTCGGCGATGACTTCGCCGATCAGGTCCAGCTCCCTCTCGTTCGGGCCGACGCCGTTGCGCACATGCTCCAGGAACCCGGCGAAGATCTGCCGATCGGTCTTCTTGTTGACCCGCTCGGCGTAGGAGGCGACGACTGTGGCGGCGGTGACGGCCGGGCGGTGCTCAAGGGTGACGCAGAAGGGGAAGCGCTGCTGAAGGCGGCGCATCGAGTCCATCGGTCGCACCTGGTCGGTAAGGATCGCGGAAACCCAGGCGGTCTCGTGGTCGGCCAGCGCGGCATCCGCCAGTAGTTCGTCGATGCTGCCGCTGATCACGCGGAGCGCGCGCGGCACCGGCAGGTCGACCCATTCGACGGATGCCAGGCCGGACTCACCGAGTTCGACCAGCCAGCCACCGCGCGGCTTTCCCGCTTCGGAGAAGGAGTAGTGCAGCGGGGCACCGGAGTAGCGCACCGGCACCGAGAGTGTGGAGCGCCCGTGGATGTGGCCGAGGGCGACATAATCCGGACCGTCGAACACGCCGAGCGGTACGTAGTCGAGGCCACCGGCGGTGATGTCCCGTTCCCCATCCCTGCCGGCGGCGCTGGCAGCGCCGCCGGCACCGTTCTGTCCGGCACCAACGCCTACCGCGAAGCAGTGCGAGAGCACCACCGAACGGCCGCCACGCACCGAGAGATCGGCACGGATCCGGTCCATCGCGAAGGTGAGCGCCTGCTCGTGGTTGCGCAGCTCGGTCTCGGGGTAGTGATGCCGGATCAGCGCCGGCTCCAGGTAGGGGATGCCGTAGAACTGCACCGGCCCGTGCTCGTCTGAGAGCGTGATCGGCTTGTCGTGTTGCTCGTGCCGGGTGAGGATATGGATGCCGGCCAGTCCGGCGAAGTCGGAGAGGTAGCCAAGCCGGGTGGCGGAATCGTGGTTGCCGCTGGTCATCACGACCTTCGCGCCCGCCTCGCGGATCGCAGCCAGCGCATCCGTCAACACCGTGTACGCCTCCGCCGCGGGAGTGGACGAATCAAACACGTCACCGGCGACCGCCACCACGTCGACCTGGCGTTCGCGCACGATGTCGACCAGCGCACCGAGCACGGTCCGCAGGTGCTCGAGCGTCGAGTGACCGTGGAAGGTGCGCCCGATGTGCCAGTCCGAGGTGTGCAGGATTTTCATGTCTTCAACGCTAGCCGCGACCACCGACACTCCCGTTTGCGCGCCCCGCGATTTGCGAACCTCGAATCAGAGATACCCCCCGTTCGGGGTAGGCTGGGCGATTCTGTCCGCACCCGGGCACGTTTCCGTCGCAAGCAAATGATCTCCACGAGAGAAGAGCAAATGCCCAGAGACACCAGCACTCGTTCCAATTCCACCCGCACTACGCCGAATCTCGGCCGTGCCCGCAAGCCGCTCCTCCGCCGTCGCCTCACCGTGTCCGACGTCAACGTCGTCGACCAGCCGACCCTCAAGAAGGCCGTCGGGGGCACCATCGTCGGCAATACGATGGAATGGTACGACGTCGGGGTCTTCGGTTATCTCATCACCACAATGGGTCCGGTGTTCCTCCCCGAGGCCGACACGACGGTGCAGACCCTGTTCCTCCTCGGCACCTTCGCCGCCACCTTCCTCGCCCGCCCGCTGGGCGGCGTGTTCTTCGGCTGGCTCGGCGACCGCGTCGGGCGCCAGAAGGTGCTCTCCGCCACCCTGATCCTGATGGCCGCATCCACACTCGCCGTCGGGCTCCTGCCCGGATATGCCGCCATCGGCATGTGGGCGTCTGTGCTCCTGGTGCTGACCAAGCTGGTGCAGGGCTTCTCCACCGGCGGCGAGTACGCAGGGGCGACCACGTTCGTCAGTGAGCACGCGCCCGACAAGCGTCGCGGCTTCTTCGCCAGCCTCCTCGACATGGGGAGTTATCTCGGTTTCGCGATCGGCGCATCCGTCGTGTCGATCCTGCAGGTCACCCTCGGTCAGGGCGCCATGGAGGAGTGGGGCTGGCGCGTGCCGTTCCTCATCGCCGGGCCGCTCGGCCTGATCGCCATCTATTTCCGGATGAAGGTGGAGGAGTCGCCCGCGTTCCAGGCCACCCTCGACGCCCAGACCCTCGCCACAGCGGATGCCGCAGCCGGCGACGGCGGGTCGGTCACCGCGGTTTCTCCCGCCGGCCCCCTGGCCATCGTCAAGGCGCACTGGCGCCAGATCGTGCTGGCCATGGTGCTGGTGGCGGCGGCGAACACCGTCGGCTACGCCCTCACCTCGTATATGCCCACCTACCTCACCGAGACCAAGGGTTACGACGAGCTGCACGGCACGCTGCTGACGATTCCGATTCTCGTGGCGATGTCGCTGTGCATCCCGCTGGCCGGGCGCCTCTCCGACCGGATCGGACGCCGCCCCGTGCTGTGGATCGGCGCCGGCAGCACGATTCTGTTCGCGATTCCCGCGTTCCTGCTGATCGGAGAGGGATCGATCTGGGCCACCCTGCTCGGCCTCGCCCTGATCGCGTTCCCGGTCACCTTCTACGTGGCGAACCTGGCGTCGGCGCTTCCGGCGTTGTTCCCCACCGCCAGCCGTTACGGAGCGATGGGTATCGCCTACAACTTCGCCGTGGCGATCTTCGGCGGCACGACGCCGTTCATCATCGCCGCGCTGATCGCCGGGACCGGCGACGACATGGCGCCGGCGTATTACCTGGTCGGCACCTCGATCATCGGCGGCGCCGCGATCTTCTTCCTCAAGGAGACCGCGCAGCGACCGCTGAACGGGTCGATGCCGAGCGTCGACACGGTGGCCGAAGCCCGTGAGCTGGTTGCCGGGCAGGACGAGAACCCGCTGCTCGACACCGACGAGATGCCGTTCGACGCGAGCTACGAACCAGCCACGTCGGCGCTCGACCTTCCCGTGCTGGTCGGCACCGACGGCCGCGACCGCTAGCCGGCTCGGCGTCGCGCGGCAGTTGCGCCGCTATGCGGTTGGCGTGCCTGCCGCGTAGCGGCGCACCTGCCGCCCATCGGGATGCGTACCCACATCAGGGCGGTGCCGCGCATCGGGCAGCCTCGCCCATCGGACGGGTGGCGACTGTAGCCCCGGTATCCCTCCCCACCCGTGAGAGGTCGGGAGAACAGAGTCTCGCCCGGGGCCGCCCAGCCGGTGCAGGCATCTGTTTCTTTATTTGTCTTCTTTTCCCTTGACAAACACAGACAACCAAACGTAATCTCATTCAAACCAACTCGCACATGCGGGACTCACAGCCGAGACGATGGAGACAGGATGTTCGCCGAGGAACGCCAGGCGTTGATCGCCAATCTGGTTTCCAGCCGCAAACGAGTGACGGTGGCCGATCTCGCCGCCCGCTTCGAGATCACGCCAGAGACCGTGCGCCGCGACCTCGACTCGCTCGAAATCGGCCGCATGCTGCGCCGCGTGCATGGCGGCGCGGTCGCCCTCGACCGGCTCAGCATGTCGGAGCCGAGCCTTGCGGAACGCCGCACCACCCGGCAGGCCGAGAAGTCACGCATTGCGGCGGCGGCAGCGAAGATGATCCCCGCGAGCCCGACGGGGTCGGTGCTGCTTGACTCGGGGTCGACCACGGGCCTCTTGGCCGACCACCTTGCTCGCTGGAGTCCCGCCAGCCCCGGCGACCAGCTCCTGGTGATCACCAACGCGCTCCCGATCGCCTCGATCCTCGCGATGAACGCCGAACTGCAGTTGCACATTCTCGGCGGCCGGGTGCGCGGCCTCACCGGGGCCGTCGTGGGGGCGAGTACCATCAGCCAGCTCGACGACCTCCGCCCCGATATCGCCTTCATCGGCACCAACGGGGTGGACGCCGAATTCGGGCTCAGCACACCGGATGCCGTCGAAGCTGCCGTCAAGACCGCTCTCGTCCGGTCAGCCCGCCGGGTCGTCGCCCTGGCGGATTCCTCGAAACTCGGCGAGGAGACCCTCGTGCGCTTCGCCCACCTCGCCGACATCGACACCCTCATCACGGACGCGGCGCCCTCCCCCGTCCTCGCCGCCGCCCTCGAGGCGGCCGACGTCGAGGTCGTGATCGCGTGATCGTCACCCTCACCCCCAACCCGAGCCTCGACCGCACGGTCGAACTGGCCGAGCCGCTCACCCGCGGCGCCGTCCAGCGTGCCGTTGCCGCCCATCAGGAACCCGGCGGCAAGGGCGTGAATATCTGCCTCGCCCTCACCGCCTCCGGTGTGCCGAGCCTCGCGATCCTCCCGGGCGACGACAGCGACCCGGTGCTGGTCGCGCTGCGGGCTCAGGGCATCCCGCACCTCGCCCTGCCGATCGGCGCGACCCTCCGCAGTAACATCGCGATCACCGAACCCGACGGCGCGACCACCAAGCTCAACGAGCCCGGCCCGGAACTCAGCCAGGAGCAGCAGGGCGCCCTGATCGAGCTCACCGTGCGAGAGGCCGACGGTGCCGACTGGCTGGTGCTCGCCGGTTCCCTCCCGCCCGGCGTGCCCGCCACGTTTTACGGCGATATCACCCGCGAACTCCGGCGCCGGTTCGGCGACCGGGCACCCCGGGTGGCCATCGACTCGTCCGGCGCGCCGCTGGCCGCCGCCATCCCGGCCGGGCCCGACCTGATCAAGCCCAACGCCGAGGAGCTCGCCGAGCTCACCGGCTTCCCCGACGCCGCCGCCCTCGAAGCGGATCCGGCGCTCGCCGCCACGGTGGCGCGCACCCTCGTCGACGCCGGCGTCGGCGCCGTCCTTGCCACCCTCGGCTCCCACGGCGCCGCGCTGGTCACCGCCGACGGATGCTGGCTGGCCGTCGGACCCCCCATCGTAGCCCGCAGCACCGTGGGCGCTGGTGACTCGGCACTGGCCGGTTACCTTCTGAAAACCCTTACCGGTGCATCCGCCCCTGAAAGCCTCCGGCAGGCCGCCGCCCACGGCGCGGCCGCCGCCTCCCTGCCCGGGTCCACCGTCCCGGCGCTCCACCAGACTCACCCCGATGCCATCATCGTGACGGCATTGACCCTCTCATCCATAGGAGGATGACATGAGCACGTTGATCACCCCGCAGCTCGTCGCGCTGGACGCGGACCTCGGCGCCACCCCGGCCGGCGTCATCCGGCACCTCGCCGAACTCGTGGTCGCCGCCGGCCGCGCCACCGAAGTCGACGGCCTGTACACGGATGCGATCACTCGCGAGAACAAGACGTCCACCGGAATCCCCGGCGGACTGGCGATACCGCATTGCCGTTCGGCCGCCGTGAACGAGCCCACCCTCGCTTTTGCCAGGCTGGCACCGCCCGTGGACTTCGGCGAACCCGACGCCCCCGCCGACCTGGTGTTCTTCATCGCTGCGCCGGAGGGTGCAGACCAGTCGCACCTGAAACTGCTCTCCAAGCTGGCGCGTTCCCTGATGAAGCCCGAGTTCACCGCGTCGCTGCGGGCAGCTCAGTCCGACCAGGAAATCGTGGCCATCGTCACAGCCGTCGTCTCGCCGGTCGCGGTGCCCGCCGATTCGGCCGGGGAGCCGGCGCTGTCGCCGGCGGCTCCGTCCGGAGGAACCGGCACCGGGACATCCGCTTCGACGATGACCGCAACCCGGCGACTGGTCGCCGTGACCGCCTGCCCCACCGGGATCGCGCACACCTACATGGCCGCCGATGCGCTCGTGGCGGCCGCGAAGCATGCCGGAGTCGACCTCCAGGTTGAAACGCAGGGGTCCGCCGGCGCGACGCCGCTCGACCCGGCCATCATCGCGGCAGCGGATGCCGTCATCTTCGCGGTAGACGTCGACGTGCGGGGCCGGGAACGGTTCGCCGGGAAACCCGTGATCAACGCGCCCGTCAAACGGGGAATCGACGAGCCGGCGAAGATGATCGAGGAGGCCATTGCCGCAGCCGACAACCCGAACGCCCGGCGGGTGAGCGGCAGCTTCGACCCCGCAGCCGAAGGGGCGAGCGAGTCCAGCGATCACATCGGCCAGAAGCTCAAGCGTGCACTGCTCACCGGTGTCAGCTACATGATCCCCTTCGTCGCCGGCGGCGGACTCCTGATCGCGCTCGGCTTCCTGCTCGGTGGATATGAGATCACCAAGGTCGCCGACACCGTGGTGCTGCAGAACAGCCTGTTCGACCTGCCGGATGGCGGCCTGGGCATCTACCTTGGCGCCGTGCTGTTCAAGATCGGCGCCCTGTCGCTCGGGTTCCTGGTGCCGGCCCTGGCCGGGTACATCGCCTACGGCATCGCTGACCGGCCCGGCATCGCCCCCGGTTTCGTGGCCGGCGCGGTTGCCGGCTTCATGGGCGCCGGGTTCCTCGGCGGAATCGTCGGCGGGCTTCTGGCCGGCTTCACCGCGGCCAGCTTCGAGAAGCTCACCGTTCCGCGCTGGCTGCGGAGCCTGATGCCCGTGGTGATCATCCCGCTGGTGGCCTCGATCGTGGCATCCGGACTCATGTTCCTCGTACTGGGCGGGCCGATCGCGTGGCTGACGACGGCGCTGAACACCTGGCTGACCGGCATGACCGGCGCGTCGGCGATCGTCCTCGGCATCATCCTCGGCCTGATGATGGCGTTCGATCTCGGCGGCCCCGTGAACAAGGTCGCCTACTCGTTCGCTGTCGCGGGCCTCGGGGCGGCGTCGATCACCAACCAGGCGCCGTGGGAGATCATGGCCGCCGTGATGGCGGCCGGGATGGTGCCGCCGCTGGCCATGGCGCTGGCGACCACGCTCGACCGCCGGCTGTTCAGCCTGGCCGAGCGGGAGAACGGCAAGGCGGCGTGGCTGCTCGGGGCATCCTTCATCTCCGAGGGTGCGATCCCCTTCGCTGCGGCGGATCCTCTGCGGGTCATCCCGGCCAGCATGCTCGGCGCCGCCACCACCGGTGCGCTCTCGATGGCGTGGCATGTCACGTCCAAGGCGCCGCACGGCGGGATCTTCGTGTTCTTCGCGATCGACAACGTGCTGCTGTTCGTCCTCGCGATCATCATCGGCGTCATCGTGTCGGCCCTGTCCGTCATCGCACTCAAGCGCTACGCCGTGCGGCGGACGGAATCCGAATCCGAATCCGAGTCCGCATTGGTGACCGCGTGACGGGGCAGCTCACCGTCGTCGCTGACCCATCGACCAGGCACGCCGGCATCCGATGCCCGGCCCATATCCGATAGCCGTTTCCGCCCGAGTACAAGGAACCATCATGACTGAACGAACCGCAACCATCGCCAGCCGAGTCGGCTTGCACGCACGCCCCGCTGGAATCTTCGTCGCTGCTGCCCGGAAGGCGGGAGTGAAAGTCACCATCGGCCTCGAGGGTGAGCCGGCCGACGACGCCATGGATGCCACCAGCATCCTGTCGCTGATCAGCCTGGGTGCCGCAAACGGCGACACCGTCGTGCTCCGGGCGGAGGGTGAGGGCGCCGACGACGCGCTCGCATCCCTCGTCGCGTTGCTCGAGACCGACCTGGACGCCGAGTAACCCCGCCAGCACCCCCACCGGCACCGGGCACCGCAGCAGCCAGCACCGCAGCAGCAAGTACCCAGCCCCGCGGCGTTTGCCGCGCATGGTGACGCCGCGGTCCCGCGCCGTGAGGGGTCACAGGGTGCGGGCTGGTGCGCGCGGATGCGGCACCAGCCCGGGCCGACGCTCGACCTATGCGAGGTCTTCGGACGGCCGGAACCACGGCGGGTAGACCGCCACCTTGGGACGGAAGCCGGATGCCGACAGGATCTCCTTGACCGCGTCGCGCACCTTGTCGTTTGCGACACCGATCAGTGTGACCAACTCGAACGGGAATGATTCCTCAACGAGGAACTCGGCGGCCAGGATGGCGTCTGAGTCCTTGTCTGCCCGCAGGGCGCGCAGCATCCGTTCGCGCGCTTCGGTCGTCGTACCGAACCGGGTCAGCGGCCCGGCCGCGTCGCCGTCGGCCACAGCGGCCCCCGCGGCCTCGCCGGCCTTGCCGACCGTGCTCACCAGAACGACGAAATCGAACGAGACCCAGTCGTCGGCGGTGGGCGCCAGACGAGGATCGGCCTCGTGCGAACGGATGCTCTCCCACAGCAGCGAGTCCGGCGACAGGAAGAAGGGCACGAATTCGGCGGCGGTGCGCTCACGTTCCGCGCTCGTCACGACGACGCTGCGCCGGGCCTCGCGGTAGCCCTCGGACGCGATGTCGAGAACCGGGGCGTCCCTGGCCTCGCTCGCATCCGGGAGCAGGGCGCCCGACGCCAGGATGCCGGGGAGGTTGCTGATGTGGGTGACGTGGTAGATGCGCTGCTCAGCGACATTGCCGCCGGAGCTCGTGGCGGATCGGACCGCCTTGACCGCGGGCGCCGTGGCGACGGGTGCGCTGCGCAGCGCGGTGGGAGTCGCCGCCTCGCGGGCGCGGCTGGCGCGGGGCTTGGTCACCCTGCTTGCGGTGCTCGGCTCGGGAGCAGCCTTCGGGAAACAGCTGGCGCAGAGCCCGTTGGCCAGGCCGTGAATGCATTCGTCGCTCAACGCGAAACCTTTCGTGTGCTGGCTTCGCGCCTCTGGAACGGACGCGCGAAGTCCATCTATCAACGTTACGTTGATTTCACGCGCTCAGGTGACACAAGTTGAATGCCGACCCTATTCGTCGGGCTTGCACCGCATGATGGGCGTATCACCGCGCCAGTGAGCCAGTTTTCGAATGTCCGGGTCACCTCGACCGCGCCTCTCCGTGGCCAACTCCGGAGATCCGCCGTCATCCGGCAGCACCCCGCGCTGGTGAGCGATGCGGCATTCGCCGGCGTGAGGACCTCCTGAATCCGCCACCGGCCTGTTCTGAGACCGAACTTTGCCACTGAATCGGCGCTCTCAGCCGGCCGCCGAGCATAACTCCTGCAATTCCGTGACGGTCGCCAGACACTTCGGCGTCGTTCCGCCGATGCGCGGCCCCGGCCGATTCGATCTGCAGGGGTTACGCGCGGCGCGCGCGCGGGAGGGGGCGGCGGGGGCGTGCGGAGGCGGGCGGGGGCGCGGCGGGGGGGGGCGCGCCGCGAGGGGC